>JAAZHL010000246.1 GCA_012510755.1 Leucobacter sp. | reverse complement strand
GAGTGCGCGCATGGTAGAGGTTTCTGCTTGGCGTGGCCGGGCACCCCAAGTGATCTTCATCACCGCGGTGACCTGCCCAATCGTCATCTCCGGACAGAACCGGTGCATCGCCTGCTTCTCGTCAACCTCATAGCTCAGACGTTGAATCGGATTGGCAGCAAGCCACCCGAGCAACCGCAGCAGGGCAGGGTGCAAATCGAGCGGCGTGAACTCTGCCAACACCTGAAACGAAGCATCTACAACCTCGCCCAACGGCGTCAGCTCTTCTGACGTGTGATACATCGCAGGGGCAGGCAGCCACTCTTCAAAGCCGTCCAGCCGCACCGCTTTGGTGCCCCATTGTTCGCGGACCCACCCGACCTGACATTTACCGATGTATGCCCACGGATCGGCAGCCTGAGAAGCGAGTTCAGCGACCTTACCGCCGTCACGACACAAGTGCTCGATCGTGGTATTCACAATCTCTTCTTTGTCCAGCGGCCACCCCCACGAATGGCTGAGCTTCACCATCGACCGAGTGTGGAACGTGTGCAGCTGCTCGATGAACGCGAACCCCTCTGGGGTGTCGAGAAACTTCACGTGCTCGGCGAGAGCAATTAGGGCGTGACGTTGCCGCCACGGAGTGAATCGTTCAACGGTTGCCATGCTCATGCTCCAAACCCAGCAGACTGATTGATTGCTCCGACAGCAACCTGGTCACTTCGCCACCCACCAGGTTCAGCGTCACTGTCGGGTCGTTGGTGAGTCCACACTCCACCGCCACAATCGACGCCAGCGATTTGGTGAGCGCGACCCTGACGCCGCGCAAAAACTCGGGACCGCCAGGGGTGAGGCGCGCAGCCTCCCCGAGTTTCTTGTCGAGCCCATCACTCAACCGCTTTTCCAACAATGTAGACTCGGTCACCAGCTTGTCGAGTTCAGCCTCTAACGCATCGATACGAGCCGTTTCTGGATCGTTCTTCGCGCGGATCGCTTCCCCGATTTTCAGGAGCGACTTGTAGACCGGCTCGACCGGGGCGTTCGGCTGGGAGAGTTTCGCGATGCCACGCTGGGCGGCGTCACGAAGTTCTACTGGAGCCTTCTCGTTCTCGGCAATAGCGCGAATCTCGCTCACCTTGTTCAACCAGTCAAGGTCCTTGCCGGTGAACGCCCGGGCAGCCGCCGGCAACGACACCGACTCTTCTTCCGAATGGTTACCGGGATTCCCAGTAACCATAGATTCGGGCTGCAGCCCTCTCGCCGCCAGAGCCACTGCGGCGCTATCCACCTGGCGTTGTTTTGCTCGTGCTTTGAACAGCGGCTCGCCGAACGACGCCCACGCCTTCTGCACCTCGATGGGGGACATTTGCTTGCGGGCCTGATTCTCTTCAAGCTCGATCCATCGCTGGTCTTGTTATGACGCGCCAGTAACCACGAGCGCACCAATCTTGTCCCAGCCCTCCATGCCGTCAGCGGTCAGGCGGCGCATCGCCTCGAGGCGGTGAGCGCCAGCGATCAGCGTGTGGTATTCGTCCACCGTGATCGGGTGAATCTGAAACCCAAGGTCGGTGAAACTCTCCATCAGACGCTTCACATGTGACTCATCGAGCTGCTTACGCAGCCGCTCTTTCACAGTCACCTCGTCAACCGGGATCATCGTCCATTCGGAGTTGATGTCACCTTCGGTAAGTGCGGTGGTGGTCATGCGTGAACCCCTTTCGTGAGGGCAAGAAATTCTGAAACTTCGGTGGGTGTGGTGAGCGAGTCCCACACCATGCCAGCGGCAGCG
>JAAZHL010000245.1 GCA_012510755.1 Leucobacter sp. | reverse complement strand
CACGGCAAGCACGCCAGGCGAACTCAAGTTCTGCAAGAGTGTCTGCGTCGGCTGCTGCGCCCGACGCCAACTGCCATTCGGTGGCAGGGGCAGAACTGCGGTCTGCGTCTTGCAAGAGAAAACCACCCGATACCTGCCGCAATTCGACCGGGTTTGCTGCGAAGTCTGCGGGCAGCACAAGCAGGCGCACGTTCTTCTTTTTCGTCAGAATCTCGACAGCCGCAGGTTCGAACCCGGGGGCCACGATCACTTCGGTGAAGATCTCGGCGACGGTAGCCGCCATACCTGCGGTGACTACACGGTTCGCAGCGATGACTCCTCCGAAAGCCGAGACAGGGTCACATGCGTGGGCGAGTTCGTGTGCAGCGGCGATTGGGTCAGCCGCACCCTCAGGCGCAACAGCTACACCGCAGGGGTTCGCGTGCTTAATGATGGCGACTGCCGGCCGCTCGTGGTCATAGGCCGCGCGCAGTGCCGCGTCTGCGTCAACATAGTTGTTGTACGACATCTCTTTGCCATGCAGCTGGGTCGCCTGCGCGATGCCGGCGCCCTCGTTTTCGGTGAAGAGTGCCGCACGCTGGTGGCTGTTCTCGCCATATCGCAGCACTGATTCGCGAAGCCCGAACATCTCATAACCGACGTAGGCATCGGTCTGTTCGAAGATCGAATCGATCGAGGCGTCCGCCGCTGCGTCTTCATCGACGGTCTTCGCTCCCCATGCCTGATCTTCTTGGTCGAGAAACCAGTTTGCGACCGACGCATCGTATTGCGCGGTGTGCACAAATGCCTCTGCAGCGAGTGAGCGTCGCAGCTCAAGCGTGGTACCGCCCGCGCGCACGGCGTCAACGATTTCGTTGTAGCGCAGCGGCGACACCACGATTGCTGCGTTGGCGTGGTTCTTTGCGGTTGCGCGCACCATCGCCGGGCCACCGATGTCGACATTCTCGACGATGTCTGCGGCTGGTTTTCCGGCCGCGACGGTTTGGTCGAAGGGGTACAGATTGACGACGACGAGCTCGAAGGGCGCAAAACCCAGCGCTTCGAGTTGTTCGCGGTGTGAAGCGAGGCGCAGGTCAGCGAGCAACCCTGAGTGCACGGCCGGGTGCAGCGTCTTCACTCGCCCGTCGAGCGCCTCAGCGAAGCCGGTCACGGCTGCGACATCGGTCACCGGGTGACCTGCGTCGCGTATGGTCTGTGCGGTAGAGCCGGTCGAGACAATCTCAACACCAGCTTCGGCTAGCGCTGCGGCGAGTTCGAGCAGCCCGCTCTTGTCGCTGACTGAGATGAGTGCTCGTTTTACGGGCACGAGGTCGCGATGTTCGTAGAGGCTGGGGTCTTGACTTTGCACTGCCATGTGAGGCTCCTAGTTGCTTGAGTGAAGTTGTAGTTCGCCGGTCGCGATGTGGCGCACGGTGTCGACGAGTAGTGGGCGTTCAACGAGTTTGATGCGTTCGTGCAGTTCGTCTTCGTGATCATCGACGAGGATCGGCACTGCCTGCTGCCGCAAGACCGGGCCCGTATCGACGCCTTCATCGATGATGTGCACGGTGACGCCGGTTTCTGTCGCCCCTGCCGCGAGCGCATCGCGCACGGCGTGTGCGCCTGGGAAGAGCGGCAGCAGCGCGGGATGCGTGTTGATGAGGCGCGGCGAGAATTCTTGTACGAACGCTGGCGGCAGCACGCGCATGAGCCCTGCGCTCACCACGAGCCCCTCGTCAGCGAGTGGCAGGTGCGCACGAATCGCTGCGGCGAGAGCGTCGCCCCAGTCGTCTCGAGAATGAAAGTCTCGGGGGCGCACGATGAACGTGTCGATGCCTGCCTGGCGTGCGTAGTCGAGGCCGGCTGCGTCGGTGTCGCTGCCGACCGCCACGACGCGTGCCGGGTAGTCGTCAATGGCGGCGTCAAGCAATGTTTTGAGATTGCTTCCACCGCCTGAGATCAAGACCACGACCTTCAGCACCAGAACAGTCTACTGCGTCGATAGCACGATTGAGGCCAGTTGCCAGGGGCGATGCTGTGCAAAGAACGTATGTTCTTGTGCGGCCCAGGTCTCCCAGTGCGGGGCAAACACTGCGCCGTCACGCTGCAGTGCGCGGCGGCGACGCTCGTTGGGGTCTGCGTCAAGCCAGACGCTGCGAACGTGTGACAGCGTCTTCGTGCGCTGACGGCGCTCGTCGGGTTGATTGGTTTGCTGGGCGTGGGTGACTGCCCATTCGTTTGCGGCATCGAGATTGGTTTGGGTGAGTGCACCACAGCCTTCGATAATCAATGCGCGACTTTGATCGAGTTTGATACTGAACGAGGCATATTCCTGCTGGTGCCAGTCGTATGCGCGGTAGTGTCCCGCAGACAGCGCATCAGCTGCGGCAAGTGAGCCTGCAGCGAGACCGCTCCACCCAGGGTACAGATCGTCGAGCGACAGTATTTGCGCGTCATATTCAGCTGCAATGCGCTGCGCGAGCGACGTCTTGCCCACACCAGATCGGCCGTCGAGCAGCAGTACCAGCCACGGCGAGCGCAGCAGAGCCTCAAGGTCGTGCACGATGCGAGGGTTGCTAAGAGCTCCGTTCACAGGCGCCTATTCGAATGAGTCAGTGGAAAGTGGCTCAAATTGTTGCGGCTCATGTTCCACTTCGGTTTCGACAGTGTCGACAGAATCATCTTTACCTTGCAGTCGCTTGACTGCATCATCAAACTGTTTCTTGAGCGCAGCGATCGCGGTAGTCGTGTCTCGCTGCTGCAGCGCATCGATAAGACGCGGGTAAGTTGCCGAAACGGATCGCCTCACGGTATATCCCTCGGCAGAGCTCAAGCTCGCAATTCGAGTTTCATAGGCTAACGTCATCATGGCTTTTGACAACCGACGACTGTCTGCAGCGTCGACAAGTGTCTGATGAAAAGCGAGGTCTGCGTCGCCGATTTCCCACGCCTCGCCGCGTGCACTCGCCCGTTCGAGTTCGTCAAGTGCCGACGCAATCCTGTCTACCCGCGTGACATGCACCTCGTCGGGAAGCGACTCAGTGATGACGCGCACTGCCTGTGCTTCAATAGCAAGCCGCTCAATATACAAGTCTGCAACCGCAGCTGCTGAAATCGATGACACCCGCAGCCCTCGACCGGGTACAGCCGTCAACAGGCCTTCTTGCACCAGCCGCTGCGCGGCTTCACGAAGCGGGCTGCGGCTCACCCCTAACTGCGCAGAAATCTCGACTTCACGCAACGCGCCACCTACCGGCAGCGCTCCGGAAAAAATTGCCGAGCGTAGCTCCGTAGCAATGAGGTCGACTGTGGATGCGCGAGCGAGCGGATACACCGACGACGGTGCGCCGCCACGAAAACTGCTGAGTGCCATCGGCGCCCCCTATCTTGCTTGTGTGCTGAGTCAAAACTATCGTGCAAACCTGTTCGGGCCTGAAGGCCCGCGCAGCTACCCATCGGCAGAGCTGTGCTGCAAACAATTCAACGAATCAGCGTTGCACCTGTGCCCGTGCAGAACCAATGATAACAATTGTGTATTTTTGTAGACAATCTGCACGTCTGTTTTTCACTACATAGACAAATTCCTCTAGTGTTGAACCTGGCCTTCATTGGTCTGCCATCGAACTGCACTACAGAAACGAGAAGCAACTTATGACTATGAACCGACCATTTATGCGTATTGGCTTCGCAGCAACGGCTGCGCTCGCGCTCGGCCTCACCGCCTGCGCATCGGGCGGCACCGACGGTTCGGGAGGCAACGACGGCGGCGCCCAGACCACACTCGAGCGGATTCAGGAGAGCGGCACGATTGTCATGGCAATCGCAGACGAACGGCCCTATTCATGGCTTGACGAGACCGGCGAGCCGACCGGTGCAACGATCGCGATGCACCGTGAGATTTTTGCTGGTCTCGGTGTCGAGAACATTGAGGTCGTCGAAGTCGACTGGAATTCGCTCATTCCCGGGCTGGTCGCTGGCCGTTTCGATGCAATCAGCGCAGGCATGTCAATTCTTCCTGATCGTTGTGAGCAGGCAGCGTTCAGTGCGCCTGAGATCATGTACACCACCACACTCGTGGTAGCAGCGGGCAACCCCAAGGGTCTCAGCGACCTCGACTCGATCGCCGCAAAGGGTGGAGAGGTCATGCTCGCTGTACAGGGCGGCGCAATCGAAGCGGGCTATGCAGAAGATTTGGGCATTCAGAACACCATGCAGGTCGATAATGCCCAGGCAGGTATCGAAGCAGTGCAGAGTGGCCGTGCCGACGCATTCGCCCTCACCGCAGTATCGATGAACTGGATGACCGCAGATCTTGATGACGTCGAGACGACCGGTGCATTCGTACAAACAATCGATGGTGTCGAACAGATTGGCGCCGGCGGCACGGTGTTCCGTCAAGAAGACACTGACTTGCTCGAAGCATATAACGCTGAACTCGCAAAAATCACTGGAGACCAGGCAACCTATCTCTCGCTGGTTGAAGAGTTCGGGTTCACTGCCGAGAACCTGCCCCCGGCATCGCTCACAACCGAGCAGCTGTGCGCAGGGAATCTTGGTTAAGTAGCACC
The DNA here is from genome assembly GCA_012510755.1 of Leucobacter sp. Taxonomy (GTDB): domain Bacteria; phylum Actinomycetota; class Actinomycetes; order Actinomycetales; family Microbacteriaceae; genus Leucobacter. The sequence continues at coordinate 163 of JAAZHL010000245.1, read as the reverse complement.
CGCGAAAGACCTCTCGTGATCGAGAATATTGAAGCGCTCGGAAGGGCGTGGCCACGCATCATGGAGGGTCTCGGCATCACCGTGACCCTCACACTTGGCGGCGCCCTTCTTGCGTTCATGATCGCGATCGCGCTCGGGCTGCTCGCGCGGTCGCGTAGCGTCT
>JAAZHL010000036.1 GCA_012510755.1 Leucobacter sp. | reverse complement strand
CCTCGATTTGCCTGCCGGCAACGTGACGCTCGAGGGCTACCAGGCGTTGCAGGTCTTGCGCACCCGTTATGGGGTGGGCGATGGCAGTGATGTGAGCCGCATCAGCAACCAGCAGGTGTATATGTCTTCGATGCTGCGTCAGCTGCAAAGCTCTGAGACGTTGAGCAACCCGGTGACGGTGTACCGGCTCGCGAAGGCAGGCTTCGAGAGCCTGACGTTATCGAGCAGCATGGCCTCGGTGCAGTTCTTGCAGGCCCTTGCAGGCACCGCAGTGAATATTGATTTGAGCCGCGTTAACTTCGTGCAGTACCCGAGTGGCACTCATCCCTATCAGGCAGGTCGACTCACCCCAAACAGGTGGGCTGGCGACGAATTGATGAATGTGGTGAGAAGTGGTGAGGCTTTCGAGGTTGCGAGCGCGGGCAAGGCGGCAGTGAAGGTCGAAGAGGCTCCCGTTGAGGCTGAGGCCCCTGTTGAGGGTGCCGAGGTTACCGAAGACGGTGTGCCTGTCGAGACCCCACCAGGGCCGATCGTGTTGCCAGAGAGTGTCACCGGCCAGAGTGCCGCAGATTTCACCTGTTCGGCTGGCCGCACCGAATGGTAGTGCTACCGCTGGTATCGACTGGTGAGCGCTCAAATCGCTGCGCCAGACGGGCGTAGCGGCGACAAATTTTCTGTCTCGATTTCACCTCATCAGGTGCGTACCCTAAGATGTTCTACGGAGACATGCCGGAGCGGCCGAACGGACTTCACTGCTAATGAAGGGTCGGGGTTAAACTCGACCGGGGGTTCAAATCCCCCTGTCTCCGCCATTTTTCTTTGAGCCGCGACACCGTTTTTCGGGGGTCGCGGCTCAATTTATTTTCGTCGTTCTCAATTTTCAGGTTAACTTTCGTGCCATGCGCCAAGCCAATTGACTGCGCGATAGTTAGACTGGCTACAGCCTGAAAGGAACGTAACGTGTCAAATAACTTCCCACCATCAACGCCGCCAGAGCAGCCAACCCCGCCGCCTCCTGCATATCCGACGCAGCAAGACCCGGCCATGGCCGCTCCCGCCTATCAGGCTGACCCGAACCAGCAGCCTCCGGCTTACCAGCCCGCACCGGCGCAGAAAAAGACCAACACGCTGGCCATTGTGTCGCTCGTGGGTTCGTTCTTTGTCTCGCTTGTGGGCATCATCTGCGGCCATATCGCGCTGAAGCAGATCAAGCGAACCGGTGAGGGTGGTCGTGGGCTTGCGCTTGCCGGCACCATCATCGGTTATGTCGGCTTGGTGATCGGCCTCATTGCGGTCGTCATTGCGATCGTCAGCTCGCTCATGTTCAGTGCCGCTGTTGTGGGCGCCGCGACAGCCACTCCTGAAGTGCTCGAAGAGATCGAGCAAGAGTTGCAAGACTTTGACGATGACTCCATGATTACTGAAGAGCCGAGTAGTTCATTCGAGATCAAGGATCAGAGCGAGCTGCCCGCGGGTTACACCGTTGATTTCTGCCGCGTGCTTGTCGATATCACTGAGAACTTTGACGACGCGAGCTTCTTGGCTGATCTTGCGGCCTTCAGCAGCCCGAACCAGGGCGTCTACTCGCAGATGAACGATTTCATGGTCGACCCGACGTCTGACACGTCGGGAGGCGCGATTGTGAACGACTTTCAGCAGGCGATCACCGACGACTTGACTGCTTGCGTCAAGATGTAACATTACGTTGGCAGTGAAGGCCCTCTCGCCTTCTTGCGAAGTGCAAGCCCTTTGTGGGTGTACGCACTTGCGCGAGTGAGGCAGGGGGCCTTCGCGCATGCACTTTCGAAAGAGGCACAGTTGAAGCGGTTGTCGCAGAGCAAGCGGCGCAAGCAGAGCAAGCAGAGCAAGCAGAGCAAGTTGTGGGCGGGGTCGTTGTGGGCGGCGAGTAGTCTGTTCGTTGCTTTGTCGGT
>JAAZHL010000244.1 GCA_012510755.1 Leucobacter sp. | reverse complement strand
TCCTCGCTCAAGAAATTCACTGCCACCCGCCGATGCTCACGCACGGCCGCAAGACTGCGCGAGGTTGCGAAAGCGAGCCAGCAACACTGTGTAACTTTTGACGGTAGGTTGACACTTTGGTGCCCGGTTGACACTTTGGTGCCCGGCCGACGGAATAACCCGACCACCCGCATCGTTGTACTTCAGTACACGAGCAGATCGAGGTCGCTCACCGGTTCTGGCGTGTGAACGTTCCATTGATGCGCACGTGTGGCCGCAAAGCACGCGGTTGTGGGCCTGTCGAAGGGCGCTGCGCTCGATTACGCGACCAAGGGCATTCGCGTAAATGTGCTCGCGCTGGGTCTTATTCGCACCCCGATGACCGAGCGCTGGCTGAACGACCCAGAGATCGCGCCGCTCGCTAAGCCGGTCGCGGGAGTTCGCTCTTACGCACGGCGGGCTACGTGCTGTACGGCATGCGCGGCGGGCTACGTGCTGCTGGCTGCGGACTGTGCCGGGTTTCTCGGCTACCGCAGCAGCAGCTCGGCGCGCTCACCGAGCACCGCACGCAACGTCAGCGTTCCGCCCGAAAGCGACGCCGAGTCGAAGCCCGCCTGCACGAGCACGCGGTGCGCGATCGCTGAGCGCACGCCCGAGGCGCACAGCACGCGCACGGCTCGGTCGCCTGCCGCGGCCCGCACCTCGTCGAGGCGTTCGCGCAGTTCGGTGTGCGGAATGTTCAATGCCCCCGGGAGCGCGCCAGTGGCAAACTCGCTGCGGCTGCGCACGTCGAGCACGAGCGCCTGTTCAAGCACCGCATCGACGTCTTGCGCGTACCAGAGGCTCAGGGTGTTGCGTCGAACATTCTCACCGACCATTCCCGCGAGGTTCACCGGGTCTTTTGCCTGCCCGTAGGGTGGCGAGTAGGCGAGGTCGAGATCGATCAGGTCTTCGACGGCCATGCGGTTGCGAAGCGCGGTCGTGAGCACGTCGATGCGCTTGTCGACGCCCTCACTGCCGACGGCCTGCGCACCGAGCAACAGCCCATCACTCTCGCGAAAGTGCAGCACCAGGTGAATCTGTGATGCGCCAGGGAAGTAGCCCGCGTGCTGGTTCGGGTGCAGATGAAGCGTGCGGTATTCGATGTTTGCGGCGTCGAGCGAGGCGCGGTTGGCGCCGGTCATCGCGACGGTGAGGCTGCCGACGCGCACGATCGCGGTACCGACTGCGTGCGGAATCGGGCGCGCCGTCTCGGGGCGAAAGATGTGGTCAGCGACGAGGCGACCGGCGCGGTTCGCGGGGCCGGCAAGGGCGACCGCGCGGCGTACGCCGGTGACGGCGTCGGTGCTGACGGTGGCGTCGCCGACTGCCCAAATGCTGGGTAGCGAGGTGCGTCCGTGTTCATCTACGAGGATCGCGCCCCGCTCACACGCCACCCCCGCTTGCTCGAACACAGCCGTGTCGGGGCGCACCCCGACCGAGAGCACGATCAGGTCGGCGGCAACTTTCGCCCCGTCTGAGAGCAGCACGGTGTCGTGGCCTGTGCCGTGTTCGACGCCCGTTGCAGCGATGCCGGTGCGGGTGTCGATGCCGAGCGCGCGCAGTTCGTCGGTGACGAGCGACGCAAGTTCTGATTCGACGGGCGGCAGAACGTGCTCGGCGAACTCGACAACGGTCACGTCGAGACCCTCTTGAGCGAGAGCCTCAGCCGCTTCGATGCCGATGAACCCGGCGCCGAGCACGACGGCACGCTTCACCCCAGCCTCGACCTTCTCGCGAAGGGCGAGTGCGTCTTCAACGGTGCGCAGGGTGCGCACGCGCGGGGAGTCGAGCCCGTCGATCGGCGGACGCGCAGCCTTCGCGCCCGGTGAAAGAACTAGCGCGTCATAGCTGATCTCTTCGACACCGTTCGGGGTCGTCATCGTCACGACTTTGTTCTCTGCGTTCAGCCCGGTAACGTCATGGCCAGTGCGCACATCGAGCGCGAGGGCTTGGCGTAGGGAGTCGGGCGTCTGCACGAGCAGCTGCGTAGGGTCGGTAATTTCGCCGCCGACGAAGTACGGAAGCCCGCAGTTCGCGTACGAGACGTGCTCGCCTCGCTCGAGCACGATGATGTGAGCCCCTTCGTCGAGCCTTCTGGCACGAGCCGCGAAGCTCATGCCGCCGGCAACGCCACCAACAACGACGATCTTCTTGGGTTGTGCGGTGCTGATCTCACTCATGG
>JAAZHL010000243.1 GCA_012510755.1 Leucobacter sp. | reverse complement strand
GCGCCATAGCTCGCCGACACCGAACGCAGGTCAAGGCGTGAGTGCGTCCGGCCAGCGTCACGGACTGGGACAGAGGCAGGGGCAGCGATAGAAGCAGCAGTTGAGAGAGAGGAGGCGCCACCCATAGCGGCACCGGTGCGCGGCAGTCGGCGCTTCCCCACAGGCGATGCGGCAATGAGGGCCTGCGTAAACGGGTGTGCGGGCGAACCTAACACCGAGGCTGACGAGCCGGCCTCAATCACGCGCCCGTCGCGCATCACCAACACCCGATCGGCGACGTCACGCCCACTCGCGAGGTCATGACTGATCAGCACCGCCCCCGCACCCGCATCAACGCGGCGCCGCAGCTCACTGAGCACCCGCCCGCGATGCCCCGCATCGAGCGCGGTCGTCGGCTCATCGGCAACGATCAGTTCGGGCTCGGCAATGAGGGCCGACGCGATGAGCGCACGCTGACGCAGCCCGCCAGACAACTCGTCAGAACGTTTGCGCAGTTGCGACTCAGCCGCCGGCATCGCCGCCGATTCGAGCGCCGCAATCACGCGTTGGCGGCGCTCGCCGCCGCTCGCGATTCGGTGCAGCCGCAGCGCATCACCCACCTCGAGTTCAATGCGGCGCAGCGGGTCGAGGCTGCCGAGCGCATCTTGCGGTATGAGAGCGACCGTGTTGCCGCGCACCGAGTTCCACGCGGCCGCGCCACGAGCCGGGGCCAACGTGTGCGCCCCACCGACGTAGACGGTGCCGCCCTGCTGAGCTGTCGCGGGCAACAGGCCCAGCAACGCCTTCGCGGTGAGTGATTTGCCAGATCCGCTCTCGCCAACAAGCGCCACGCACTCGCCAGCCCGCACCTCAAACGACACCCCAGCAACAGCGACATGCTCACCGAAACGCACTGTCAGATCGCTCACGCGCGCAAGCACCTTCTGCTCACTCATGCGAACCTCGACCTTCGCTCGAGCGCACGGCCCAGCACCGTCGTCGCAATGCCCACCAGCAAAATGGCGAGGCCGGGAAACACGGTGAGCCACCACGCTTTCGTGAGGTACGGACGCCCCGCGTTGAGCATCGCGCCCCACTCGGGCGTGGGCGGGGGAGTACCGAGACCCAAGAACCCGAGCGCGGCGGCCAGAATCACGGCGTGACCGACCCCGAGGGTCGCCAGCACGAGCACCGGGCGCATCGTTTCGGGCAGCACGAGACGAGTCCACACCCGTGCCGCGCGGTCACCCTGCAGTTGGGCGGCTTCGACCGGCCCAGACCGCAAGAGCTGCCGCACGCTGCCGCGCACCATGCGCGCATACCCCGGTGCGGTCGAGATCGCCACAGCAATGACCACCGACACGACGCCCGGCCCGCGCACCGAGATGATCAGCAGTGCGAGCAGCAAACCGGGAAACGAGAAGAGCGCCTCAATTACCCGGTCTGCCACGAATCTCACCGGGGCTGTGGCTCGCGACGTGCTGCCACCCGCGAGCACCCCAAGCAGCAGGCCTGCGGCCAGACCGATGGCCGTGGAGAGCAGGCCGATGGTGAGTGAATCTCTGGCGCCGTAGATGATGCGGCTGAGCACATCACGCCCTGAGTCATCGGTGCCAAGCAGGTGCGACAGCGACGGCGGCTGAAACGCGTGAGCCGGGTCGACAGCGAGCGGCCCTGCCGGCGCAAGCCAGCCGGGAACCAGGGCAAACAGCCCAAATAGCGCGAGCACCACGATCGCGCACCAGGCGAGAGGCGAAAGGTGAAGCTGCCGGCTAGACACGTGTGCCTACCTGTTCGATGCGGGCTTCGGTGCGGGGGTCGATTTTCGCCACGATGAGATCGGTGACGAGCGTGACAACGACATAGGCGAGGGCCGCGAACAGCACGACGCCGAGTACGACGGGTATGTCGCGCGCGAGCACCGAGTTCACGAGCGTGCGACCGAGCCCGGGCCTGGCAAAGATAACCTCGATGACGGCGGTTCCGCCGAGCAGCGTGCCAAGCGTCCACGCGCTCATGTTGAGCCCCGCCACCATGCCGTGCCGCAAAATGTGTCGAATGCGCACCCCCGCCTCAGTCTCGCCTCGAGCGCGGGCTGCCTCAACGAACGGGGCCTGCCGCGCGTCGTCAATGCCTGCCCGGCACACCTGTGCAATGAACCCGGCCGTCGGAATCGCAAGGGCGGCAGCCGGCAAGATGATGCCCGCGAAGCTGCCGGTGCTGACCGCGGGCAACCAGCCGAGCACGCTTGAGAAGAGCAGCACGAGCAGACTTGCAAGCCAAAAATTTGGGGTGGCTGCGGCGACAAGGTCGAGAGCCGAAGCGGTTGCGCGCGCCCACCGTGACGCGCCACTCGCGATGAAGACGCTGATGAGGGCGAGCACCCAAGCGAAGACGAACGCGGCGAGAGTGAGCGTGAGCGTCGGGCCGATGGCATGCCCAAGCACCTGCGTGACGGGGATGCGTTGGGCGTACGAAATACCCAAATCGCCACGCAGAAGCCGCCACAAGAAATCGAAATATTGTACGAGGATCGGGCGATCGAGCCCGAACTCGGCGCGGGCTGCCTGCAATGCCTCTGCGCTCGCCTGACTGCCGGGCCCGCCAAGCGCGGCCTCTGCCGGGTCGCCGGGAATGAACTGCAGCGCCACGAACGCGAGCGTGGCGACGGTGAGCAGCACGACGAGCGCCCCGCCCACACGGGGCAGGGCGCGTCGAATTGCGCGTCGCAGAGACAACTTAACCGACGGTCACGTTGCCAAGCCACGGCGTGTTGACGGTCGGCAGCGCGCGCAGCTCTTGCAAGTTGGCGCGGTAAAGAAAGTGGTTCTGCTGGTCGTAGATCGGCAAGATCACTTTGGCTTCGGTGATGAGCACCTGAGCGTCGTGTGAGGCTTGCGCACGAACCTCGGGGTCGAGAGCCGAACCAAGGCTTTCGAGCAGCACGTCGAGCTCTGGGTCGCTGATCATCGCGTGGTTCGCAAAATACCCTGAAGGGGCGGGTACCGTGGCGTCGCTGTGAAACAGAATTCGCAGCACGTCAGGGCCAATCTTCGTATATGGGGCGCTGACGAGTTCGTATTCGTGCGCACCGAGTGCCGCGTACCAGCTGCCAAGGTCGAGCAGCGAGATCTGCATGTCGAAGCCGACTTCCCGCGCCGAAGCTTGAATCTGCTCGAACAGTGCCTGTTCAGCCTGGGTTGACTGCGCGGTGGTTACTGGAAAGCGCAGCGTCAGCCGTTCACCATTCTTGAGCCTGATGCCGTCGCTGTCTAGGTCGCTCCACCCGGCTGCGTCGAGCAGCTCGTTCGCCCGATCGGGGTCGTAGACGTAAGCGTCGGGCAGCTGCAGGCCGAGCGGTTCGACGCTCGACAGTGCGCTATATGAGCGTTCTGCAGTGCCTTCGAACAGCGATTTGATACCAGGATCGATGCTCGCTGCGGCGATAAACGCCTCGCGCACCCGCTCGTCATCGAATGGGGTCTGCCCAGAGTTCAGTTCGATGCGGTTGCTTGCACCTGGCCGTGGGGCATCGAGGTGGGCGAGTGCATCGTCTGCAGACGCGATGGTGATTTGTTCTGGCAGGGGGTTGTCGATGATGTGCACCTCGCCCGCCTGCAAGGCCGCAAATCGCGCGGTCGAATCGGGAATGAACCGCCACACGACTTCGTGCGCCGCGGTGTCGCTCGGCGCGTCGAACCCGGTGGGTGAGGTGCGGTAGTTCGGGTTGCGTTCAAGGGTGATGCGGTCTTGCTTCACCCAATCAGTCACCATGAAGGGGCCTGATCCGATGGGTTCGAGACAGTTCGCGTCGGTGCCTCGTGCCATGCCTGACGGGGCCTGAATGGCGACCCACGGCTGTGCGAGCGACTCGAGCAGCGCCGCGTCGGGGCGGTGCAGATGGAAGCGAACGACTGAGTCGTTCACCGGCTCGATGGTGTCAATTTGCTGCACGGCCAGGTAGCCGGTTGATGACGCGGTGGCGGGGTCTTGGAGATGTTCGATGTTCGCTTGAATTGCTTGCGCATCGACGGGAGTGCCGTCGCTGAAAGTCGCTTCGGGGTCGAGCGTGAATTCCCACGTCAAGCCATCGTCACTCACTTGCCAGTCGGTCGCGAGCCACGGCACAATCTCGCCTGATTCGTTGAGTGCCACCATTGACTCGAGCACCTGGGTGGCGAAGAGGGCTTGCGGAAAGTTTCCTCCCACGTGCGGGTCGAGGCAGGTGGGTTCTGCGTCACCGGTCGCGTAGACGAGCGTGGCGCCAGCCTCGCCTGTGGGGGAATCTGCGGTGGTGGTGCACGCGGTGAGAGGTAGTGCGAGGGCCAGCGCTGCTGCGCCGAGCGCCCAGGGTGTTTTCTTGGTTGCAATAGTCACGAGCAACAATTGTATATTATTAGACTGCGTCTAGTAATTAAGCAAGGCAGAGGAACCGCAGACCGACGAGGAGGAAACGATGTCGAGTAAGGTCGGGCGACCGCGGCTGGCGTCGCGGCAACTGCTGCAAGAGGCAGCGTTCGAACTCTTTCAGCTCGGCGGATATCGCGCCACGAGCGTCGAGCAAATCGCCAAGACTGCAGGCTTCAGCAGGGCTACCTTCTTCTGTTTATTCACGTGGAAGGCAGAACTCTTCTGGTTCGAAACCGACGAAATCGTGAGCGGGCTGCAGACG
>JAAZHL010000242.1 GCA_012510755.1 Leucobacter sp. | reverse complement strand
CCACACCAAAGGGACTCGATTGGCTCTCTGAAACACGCAGAGACAACCAATTGCGTCCCTTTGAACAAGGTGGTGGCTGGAACCGCGGCAGGGAGGTGGTGGTGGTGGCGCAGCAGGCTGGTGGTAGCGCAGCATCAACAGTGCGGTCGCGCCGCGGCAGCAGGGTGGCGGCACCGCAACAGCAGCGCAGCAGCACCACAGCAGGCAGGAAACTAAGCGGTCAGCGAAACGACCCCCGGTTAGCGCCCTCTCGCAGGCAAGCGTGGGTTGATTAGAGCATCAAGCGAACAGACCACGTTCGCATCGACAGGGAGAGGAAGACAGTCATGACGACGCTTGAGCAAGATCGCACCGAGGCTCCTCTCGCTGCTGATCGCCCCATCACGGGTCTCGATCGCTGTGACAGCTGCGGCGCACAAGCCTACGTTCGTGTGGTGCTTGGAGGCAGCGAGTTGCTGTTCTGCGGCCACCACGCGAAGAAGCACGAGCCGAAGCTGCGCCCGATGGCAGAGATTTGGCACGACGAGACTTCTCGCCTGAGCGCCTAGCCGACAGAGTCGCTGAGCGCCTAGGCGAGGGAAACCCTGACCGCTTCAGGCCCTGACCGCTTGACCTTGCGGTTTAACCCCCGTGCGGCTTAACCCCTCAGGCCAAGCCCAGCCCGTCGCGCACGCGCGAGTTGGTGCGCTGCGCATATTCGTCTGCGAGGCGCTGGCTTTCGTTCGTCGACGCCAGCGCCCGAAAGTCGCCAAGCATCTCGTCTGCGAGATGAGGGTTTCGGGCGAGGATCGGCCCGCGCATTGTCGTACCAAACGATCGCCCGCGAACCACACCCTCACTGCGCGTACCTTGCGCATTGGTCAGGTTGCCAACACCCGCAAGTACACGCACAAGTGCTTCTTCGTCGGGCCCGAGCAGGTAGTCGCGGTAGTGGTATTCGTAGCCGATCAGCTCGCCCCAGGGCGAGTGCAGTGCGACCGGCCCGACAGCACGTTGCCCTGCAACAAACCTGCCGCTAAATACGCCGAGCCCGGTGAAGGATTCATCGGCGCTGAGCTGGGTGCTTTCGCTGAGCAGCTCCCACCCTAATCCGACAGCTAGCAGCGGAATGTCGGCCGCAACCCAGCCATGCAGCTGGTCGGCGATGCTCGTCAGTGCGTCCCGCACCTCATCGGCGTCAGACTCGAAGCCAGACCCAATCGTGATCGCCTGCGGGGTGAGCCCGGCCGCGTCTGCAGCTGAATGGATCTCAACCACCTCAGCCTGGTGACCCGCCCACTGTGCACGCGCAGCCAAGACATTCGCGTTCTGTGCGTCACCGTGAATGTTGAGTCTGCCGGGCGTCAACGATGCGACAACAAATGTGCTCACTGCAGCGAACCTCCCTGTCGCACTTCTTCGCGGGTCAGACCATAGTGTCCACGGATCTTGCGCATCGCCCGCGAGGTGAAGATCACCGTCTTGACGCCGCTACTGGGCGGCGGCAGCTCAAGAAAGTCGTCAAACGCACGAATCAAATCGTCTTCGACGCGATCGACCGTCACACCGTCATAGAAGAATCGGTTTGCCATCGCGTCAGCCTTCGGGCCAGCGACCACATCAACGTGACCGAGCGCACCAGTGTGCACCGTCCACAACCACGATGGGTCGTCTTCTGCATCGCACACGCCAACATAGAGGCGTTCGCGCTCACCACCGAGCGCGTCAACGTTCAACTGAAAACTGCCAGTGTTTTGCACCAGAATGCATTCGATCTGCTGGCCAGCAATTTCGACAGTCTCGCCTCGTCCAAACACCGGCTCCACCGCATTCATCGCAGCTGCTGCGACCGATTGGTCATAGGCATCGCCCAACACTGCACGGGCAGTTTCAAATGCCGCGGCAGCGTCAATAGCGAAATGGGCACCGCGTGCGGGCAGCGTCACCGCGAACTCCCCCGCACCCTGGTCGATCACTGCGTCGCGGCTGTGCAACTGCTGCACCAACGTGCCTTCGCCCTGCGGCAACCGCGTAGACGCGGTTCGCACGTACCCTAAGCCGTGCGGTTGCGCGTCGATCACCTGCTGGCTCATGCCAAACCGCTGCACCTTGAGTTGAGCGTTACGGCCGCTCGCGGCCTCGGCGACCCGAGCCAGCGAGGCATCATCAGCGTTAATCACCAGCGCGTCAGTCGCACGGTGCGCGGCGGTAGTCAGCATCGAAATCACGCGCTCGGCTGACTGAAACCGTTCGATGTCATCGAGGTTGATGTTCGTGAGCGTCAGCACCCTGGCCGAGTATTGATCGGCGATCTTCGCTGCATAGGCTTCGTCCATCTCGATGACCGCGATATCGGCGCGCACACGGCCTCGCCAGTTGCCGGCTTCAAGCACGGCAGAAGCGATGCCCTGCGGCAAGTTCGCAGTCGATGAGTTGGTGAACACCCGCAGACCATGGGCGCGCAGCAGCGCCGTAACCATTTTGGTGGTGGTCGATTTGCCCGACGTGCCGCTGACAACGACCAGGCCGCCACTGAACGACGCGAGCACACGTTCGAGCAGTCCAGGCGAACTGCGGTTGGTGACGAGTCCGGGGCCGCCTGATCCTTTTTTACGCATGACGCGCAGCGCCATCTGCGCGAGCCGACCAAACGCTACCCCAAGCCCGTCACGGCATGCCGCAACGAAGGCAGATTCGCTCATTCGAGGTAGTCTCGCAGCTGCTGGCTGCGGCTCGGGTGACGCAGCTTCGCCATCGTCTTCGACTCGATCTGTCGAATGCGCTCGCGAGTCACACCGAAAGTATCACCGATCTGGTCGAGCGTCTTCGGCTGGCCATCGCCCAGACCAAAACGCATGCGAATCACGCCTGCCTCGCGCTCGCTGAGCGAGTCGAGAAGCTGCTCAAGCTGCTGCTGCAGCATCGTGAACCCGACCGCGTCAGCCGGCACAACGGCTTCAGTATCTTCGATCAGATCACCGAACTCGCTATCGCCATCTTCACCAAGTGGCGTATGCAATGAAATCGGTTCGCGACCGTACTTCTGCACCTCGACGACCTTTTCAGGGGTCATATCGAGTTCGCGGCTCAGCTCTTCTGGAGTGGGCTCGCGACCGAGGTCTTGCAGCATCTGGCGCTGCACTCGAGCCAGCTTGTTGATGACCTCAACCATGTGCACAGGGATACGAATCGTGCGGGCCTGGTCTGCCATCGCCCTGGTGATCGCCTGGCGGATCCACCAGGTGGCGGAGGTCGAGAACTTGAAGCCCTTGGTGTAGTCAAACTTCTCGACTGCACGAATCAGACCGAGGTTGCCCTCTTGAATGAGGTCAAGAAACTGCATACCGCGGCCCGTGTAGCGCTTTGCAAGCGACACCACAAGACGCAGGTTCGCGCCGAGCAAGTGGCTCTTCGCGCGCTGCCCGTCGCGTGCCACCCATTTGAGCTCACGCTGCAGCTTCTTCGGCAGATTGGTCTCGGTTGCGAGCTTCTCTTCGGCAAACAGCCCGGCCTCGATGCGCATTGCGAGCTCGACCTCTTCGGCCGCGTTCAGCAGTGCAACCTTGCCGATCTGCTTCAAGTAGTCCTTGACCGGGTCAGCAGTCGCACCAGGAATCGCTGTGGTGACCGTCGGCACGTCTTCTTCGTCGCCGGCCTTCAACACGATGGCTCCAGTGGGCAGCGGCTCTTTCAGAGTCGTTGCGTTCTCACCGGCGGTCTCAGTATCTTCTGACTCTTCAACTTCTTCGGTCTCTTCCACCTCGTCAGATACCTCGAGAGCGAGGTCTTTCGCTGCCCGAGTCGCACGCTTCTTCACCGGCGCTTTCGCCTTGGCCGGCGCCTTTGCAGCAGTGGTCGTTGTCTTTGCGGCGGGCTTCTTTGCTGCGGCCGTCTTCGCGGCAGCCGTCTTGGCTGCGGGTGCCTTAGCAGCAGCTGTCTCAGTCTTGCCGGTGGCTGCTTTCGTCGCAGCGGTCTTGGTCGCAGCTGCTTTTGTTGCGGCAGCCTTTGTTGCGGCAGCCTTTGTTGCAGGCTTCTTCACAGCAGCAGGCTTCGAAGCCGGCGCCTTCGTTTCAGTAGTGTCATCTGCGCTCTTCTTCGCAGAAGCACGAGTCTTGGACGTGGTTGCAGTCGCCACGCGGCCGCCTCTCTCGTTCGAATTACACTTCTTTTCGGCTATTTACCGTCTCATGGACGCATATACCGTTAAAACCCGTGTCAAGCGCGGTTTATTCCTTGACAAGAAATAACGTGCGTTCGAACGGGTTACTCATACCATTATTGCACGGCGAACGGAGTGCTCATGCACGCCTGAACCAGCGGTCGAGTGCGCGCCTTCGGCCAGTTGACCTACAGACGCTCAGACCGCATCAT
>JAAZHL010000241.1 GCA_012510755.1 Leucobacter sp. | reverse complement strand
CAATAACCTGGCAGAGGCGCCCATCTATGACAGCGACACCGCGCTCGAGATCACCGACGCTGATCGCCGCCTCAACAACGTGATTCCCGACAGCCCGAATCAGCCCTACGACATGCTGACCGTCATTGAAGCGATTCTCGACGGCGGCGATTTTCTTGAGGTGCAGCCGTTGTTTGCACCCAACATGATCATCGGCTTCGGGCGGGTTGAGGGGCGCACCGTCGGCATTGTGGCCAACCAACCAAAACAGATGGCGGGCACGCTTAACATTGACGCGAGCGAGAAGGCCGCACGATTTGTGCGCTTCTGTGATTCGTTCTCGATCCCGATTCTCACGCTCGTCGACGTGCCCGGTTACCTGCCCGGCACCGAGCAAGAGTACAACGGCGTCATTCGTCGTGGCGCCAAGCTGCTGTACGCCTATGCCGAAGCGACGGTTCCGCTCGTCACCATCATCACCCGCAAGGCCTACGGCGGCGCATACATCGTGATGGGGTCAAAGCAGATGGGCGCAGACTTCAATATCGCGTGGCCAACTGCCGAGATTGCCGTGATGGGCGGCGCTGGCGCCGTCAACATTCTCTACCGCAAAGAGCTCGCTGCGGCGCAAGCAGCAGGCGAAGACGTGGAGGCCCTGCTAACCTCACTCACGGCAAAGTACAACGCCGAAGTGACCTCGCCCTTCTTGGCCGCAGAACGTGGCGAGCTTGATAATGTGCTCGAGCCCGCTGGTACCCGGCTCGCGGTGATCAAGGCCTTGCGTGGTCTACGTGGCAAGCGCACCGAGCAGCCGGCTAAGAAGCACGGCAACATTCCCCTCTAGGTGGGTCAAGAAAGATCGCATGATGGACGAGCACCCTTCGACGATGCCCATACAGTTGCCCCCCGACGCAGCAGCGCGCGACGCTGCCAAACGTGAAGAGGCGGGTCTCGGCGAGCGCACGCTCAGTGACGAAGGGTTCGATTTTGTCACCCCTGGCGTGAGCGACGAGGTGCAGGCAGCCGTCATCGCGGTGCTCACGCAATTGCGCGCAGAAGAGACCCAACGCGTTCGCCGCGTCGAACGGCGCGAACACGAACCCTGGCGACGTTCGCAGCGAGTGCCAGAGGGCATCGCAGATTTGCTCGCCGAAAGCTAGGCGCCACGGCGCGGTGCGCGAATACTCGCTATGTGGCGACACGTCGCGTGGTGGCTTGTTGCGCAGCGACGCACGGTGACGAGCGCATCTTCCAAGCAAGACCGCGCCCCGAGTCGGTAATGTTGATATATGGCAAGCACAGCAGCGCAGGCTGCGGCAGCGGCACGCAACCAGCTCGAAACAGCCCTCGCACGCGGGGTGACCGTGCCGATGTCGCGCAATAGATTTCCGGTAGCAAATCGTACGCAACGCAACTCAGCGGTGCTCATGCTGTTTGGTGCACTCGATCGTGTGGCCGCAGCACCCGCCTGCGAAGTTGGCACGGTCGGGCCCGAACTCGACGTACTGCTCATGCGCCGATCGAACGGGTTGCGAAACCATGCCGGCCAAATCTCATTTCCGGGCGGTGGTGTTGAGCCTAGCGACGCAAACCGAGCCGCTACTGCTTTGCGTGAAGCCCATGAAGAAACCGGACTCGACCCCTCAGGCGTCGATGTGCTCGGGCATCTCGAAGATGCGCACATCCCAGTGAGCAACTACCTCGTGACGCCAGTGCTGGGCTGGTGGCGGCTTCCGAGCGAAGTATCGGCAGACTACAGTGAGTCAGTCGAGGTCTTTCGCGTGCCCGTGGCAGAGCTGATCCACCCCGATTCGCGGGGCACCTCTGTGTTGCAATTTGACGGTGGGGTACACACCGGCCCCGCATTCAAGCTCGGGCCACAGCTGGGCGGACACACGGTGTGGGGCTTCACCGCGATGATGCTCTCGGGTCTCTTTGATGCGGTGGGCTGGAGCGTACCCTGGGACACTGAGCGCACCTTCGAGGTCACCCGCTGAGTTAGCAAATCTGCAGCATCAGCGAAACCGCAGTTTCTCGCTCTACCGCACTCACCCAGTTCGTTCTGATTGGCTAACCTAGGTACATGAGCAGCGCAGCGGGCAACACCACCAAAGCTAGCAGTGTCGCTGCGCTCGAACGCGCGAGCAACAAGAAGTGGGCCGAGTGGCTGCAGCTGTTTGCTGATGCAAAAGCTACAGAGCTTTCACACCCCCAAATAGCTCGCATCGCACTTGCAGCAATGCCGCCATCGCTCGACAATCCAGAGTGGTGGGCGCAGGCGGCGGCCATTGCCTTCGAACAGCACGCAGGCATGCGTGTCCCGGGGCAATCGCTAAGCGGCGAATTTCGGGTGGGTGCAAGCAAAACCGTGCCGTTCGAGCGCGACGAGGCGCTTGCACGTTGGGTGAGCAACGCAGGTGCCGCAGCTGACCATTTGGGGCACGCAGTCTTTCAGGTTCGCGAGTCTCGCACCGAGAAACGCTCATTCTGGCGGGCCTCACTCGAGGGTGCAGGCAAGCTCGAAGTGGCAGCCGAGTCGAAGGGTGACACGCGAGCTCAAATCACCATTCAGCACACGGGCCTCAATGAGGCCGAGCAGATCGAGACGTGGCGAGCCCACTGGCGGCAGAGCCTCAGCAGGATCTCGGGCTGAGCGTTGCGACATTCGTGGGTCTTCGCCAAGTAAGCTGACGGCATGAGTGATGCGAGCGACATCAGACCAGCGACAGACGATGTTTCACCCGACGCCCTTGCCGCCGAGGCAGCCGAGGTCATTGCCCGGCTGAGTGGCATACCCCAACACGACATTGCGCTCACCCTCGGCAGTGGCTGGGGAAAAGCGGCAGAGTCAATGGGCGAAGTCGTCAGTGAGATTGCGGCAGAACAGGTGCCCGGTTTTCGGTCATCACAAGTCGTGGGTCACGGCGGTAAGCTCACCTCGATCAGGCTGAGCGACGGCCGCCACGCGCTCGTCATCGGTGCACGCACCCACTTTTACGAGGGCCACGGAGTGCGCGCGGTTGTGCACGGAGTGCGCACTGCAGCCGCTACGGGGGCAAAGATTATGGTGCTCACGAACGGTGCCGGTGGGGTGAACCCCGCGTTCGCGCCCGGTCGCCCGGTGCTGATCAGCGATCACATCAATCTCACTGCGGCATCGCCGATTGAGGGCGCGAACTTTGTTGACTTAACCGACTTGTATTCACGCGAATTGCGTGAGCTCGCACGCAGTGTTGACGATTCGCTGCACGAGGGTGTCTACGTGCAGTTCACGGGGCCCCACTATGAGACTCCAGCTGAAGTGCGCTACGCAGGCATTATCGGTGGCGACATTGTGGGCATGTCGACCGCCCTCGAGGCGATTGCCGCGCGTCAAGTAGGCATGCAGGTGCTTGGTTTCTCACTCATTACGAACGCTGCGGCCGGCATTTCAGCAACACCGCTCAGCCACGAAGAAGTCATTCAAACCGGGCGCGAGGCTGAGCCACGGCTTGCCGCCCTGCTTGCCGAACTGGTGCCGTTGCTGCCGTAGTTTCGGGCCAAGGCTCGCAATTCTCGCAGATCAGATCTAAAATATATTTGTTCTGTCACGAGCAGACCCCATCCAGCGACGCCCGAGACCGCTCACCCCGCGATCCGCGGGGTCGAAGCAATCTTCAAAGGTCCACCGTCACTAATGTCTACTGACACCACCGCGGCCCCACAAGCCGCACCCCGCAACTCACGGTCGCGCGTCATACTCGCGAGCCTCGTCGGCACCACCATTGAGTTCTACGATTTCTACGCCTATGCGACCGCCGCTGTGCTCGTATTCCCGGTGCTCTTCTTTCCGACCGGCAACGACACCACCGCACTGCTCGCGAGCTTCGCAACGTTTGGTGCGGCGATGCTCGCCCGTCCCGTCGGCGCAATCTTCTTTGGGCACCTCGGCGACCGCATCGGCCGCAAAGCGACCCTGGTGGCCTCGCTGCTCACCATGGGTATCGCCACGTTCTTCATCGGTCTCCTGCCCACCCACGCGAGCATTGGTGCCTGGGCTGCTGTGCTACTGCTCATCATGCGCCTCGCCCAAGGTTTTGCGCTTGGCGGCGAATGGTCAGGTGCCGCGCTCGTCGCGACCGAGAACGCCCCAGCAGGCAAGCGGGCCTGGTACGGCACCTTTCCGCAGCTCGGCGCCCCGATCGGGTTCATCATCGCCAACTTGCTGTTCTTCGCGATCAACCAACTGCTCTCAGACCCCACCTCGCCTGGCATGGCAAGCGAGGCCTTCTTTGCATGGGGTTGGCGCATTCCGTTCTTGTTCTCTGCCGTCATGGTGATCGTCGGGCTCTGGGTACGGCTCAAGTTGGTGGAGTCCGAGGCGTTCGAGCGCACCCGCGAGGCTGGCAAAGTGAAAAAGATGCCGCTCGCCGAGGCATTCAAGCACCACTGGCGAGGCCTGCTCTATGGCACCTTCGCCATGCTGGCCACCTACGTGCTCTTCTATCTGATGACCTCGTTCACCCTCACCTACGGCACTCGTGCGACGCTGCAGCAGGCAGAGTCAGCGGCAGCCGAGTCAGGCTCAGCGTTCGACGCGACCTCGTACATCGCTGGGGCCGGGTACACCTACAACGAGTTCATCTTGATGCTCGTGTTTGGTGTGGTGTTCTTTGGCATCTTCACGCTGGTGTCGGGGCCACTCGCAGATCGCTACGGTCGCCGCCGCACGTTGATCTGGGTGACGCTCGCCATCGCGCTCTTCGGATTCACCTTCGTGCCGCTGCTCGGCGGCAGCACCGCCGCAGTGATGTTCTACTTGGCGCTCGGCTTCACGCTCATGGGGCTCACGTTCGGCCCGATGGGTGCATTCTTGCCAGAGATGTTTCCGACGAACGTGCGGTATACCGGTTCAGCAATCGCCTACAACGTCTCGTCAATTCTGGGCGCGGCTCTCGCCCCGATCATCGCCGTCTGGTTGTGGAGCTCAGCCGACGGCAGCCCCGTCTACGTCGGCTACTACCTCACTGGCGCGGCGTTGTTGACACTTATTGCCTTGCTGCTTGGGAAAGAGACGAAGAACGT
>JAAZHL010000240.1 GCA_012510755.1 Leucobacter sp. | reverse complement strand
GTCTCGCAAGGGTGTCACCGTGTGCACGTGAAGGTGCAGTGAGAGGGTTGCCCAGGCTCTGTGGCCGGGCGCTAGGCGTACAAAGCCGCTGCTTCGTCTGTTCTCTCGCCTAGCTGAGGTGCATTCGACAGCACATGACACTACGGCGGCACATCATCATGCCAGCCTGCCCAAAGTTCACCTCGATGGTGGCCCGGGTGTGAATCGTGTCAGTCATAGCGACAAGTTAAACAAACTCGAGGGGTGCTTGTCAAACAAAGTTCGTGGGCTGGGCCCGGCGCTCGGGCCGGGCGCGGGGCAACGCCGCCAGGGCTTAAAGCGAGCGCGGACAGCTCCCAAAGGGGCGCAAGTGGTTGCCTTGCGTCAACCCAGGCAACCACTTGCGTCACTTTGCGGGTGAAGATGCGGTCGGGTGATGGGGTTGGTGCGCCAGGTCTAGCCCGTGGTGACGAGGGCAAAGGGGTAGCGCGAGGATCGCGTCACCTCTCCGCCGCCTGCGTAACGATCGCCTGTGTCATATGCGGGGTCGGTCGAAACCACGACTCGACCGCTCGCGTTCACAATGGCGGCGCTCTGAAATTGGGTCAGCAGAGGCAGAAGCACATCTTCGAGCGAAGCGATGAGCACGTCGGCGCACATGACGCCGGCAAATGTATTGTTCAGTATTACGGGCAACGAGGCCGTCAGGGTGCTCTCGTTCGAGCACAAGTAGTCAACAAACGGCCCTGCCACGTGGCGTTCAAGTGTTTCGGCTGGCACCCGATACCACTCGAGTCGCTGCAGATCGATGGCCGCCTGGCCCGGGCCGAACGTCGATGAAGCCAACAATGAGCGCTCAGGGCCCTGCCACCACGCGAGTGGATTGCCCTCTACGACGATGTCATCGGTGGCGCAATAACCCGCGCCATAGATGGGTCGGTCGGCAGATTGCAGCACCGCGTGAGAGTCTGCTTCGACCATCGCAGTGAGCTGTGCTCCGGTGATTGGGCCGAGCTGCAGCCGCTCGATAAGTTGCGCCTGCAGGCGCGGTCGCCAGTGCTCTAGCGGCAAGAACACTCCGTCGAGAAACTCATCGAACTGCGCCACGACCTCATGAGGTGTGGCCAACATGGCTTCGTTCATGCTGCCTCCCCGTCTTGCCCCGCGGAGTCTCTGGGGCCACGGTGCTTCTCAAGTGTCGCACGCACGTGAGCGTCATCGGGAGCCGCGAGCAACTCCGCACGCAAGTCTGCGAGCCAGCGCACCGACGCACGCACACTTTCTCGCACGATGGCACGTGCGGCAACGGCATCGCCCTCGCGGGTTGCTTCGACCTGGGCGATCAGTGCCTCGTGGGTGAGGTTGCGCTGATCGATGTCAGTATCTTGCAGGGCAAGCAGCGGAGTGAACTCGGTTTGCATGCGCACATGTTCTGAGGTGAGGCGCACGGACTGGCTGAGCGAGGCCAGTTCGAGCTGTGCGTCGGTGATGCGTCTGCGCCAGGCGCCCGCAGCAAGGTCGACTGCGTCGTGCAGCACGCCAAGCACCACGTCGAGCTCTTCCGAGGTTGCTCGCATGCACGCATATTCTGCGCAGGTTGCGACGACCATCTCGTAGTGCACGCCAAGGTCTGCCAGCGCGACGCGTGGTGTGTTCATGAGCGTGCGAGCATTGACCTCTTGCACGACGCCCGGGCTTGAGCGCACAAAACTGCCGCCGCCCCTGCCGCGCTTGGTGTCAATGAGGCCCCGGTGTCGAAGGGTGCCGAGTGCCTCTCGCACGGTCACGACGGCGACTCCGAACAGGCCCGAGAGTTCAGACTCGCTGGGCAGGCGTTCGCCTTCGATAAACGCCCCGGTCGAAATAGCTTGTAGCAGGCGAGACTCTACAAGTTCGGCGCGACCCTCGTCGCCAATTGGCGCGAATGCGGCAGTTCGAAGTCGGCTTGAGACTGAGCGATCGTGTGAATTCGTCACTCGCGCCTCCTTCTGTGTTGCCTCGAGTCTGTCAGCCTCCACGACATGCTTGCTGTGTACGCGCCGAGAGCGGATGCACGGTTTGTGACCGAATTGTGACGCCTCATTGCCCCATCATGATATTAAACATCTAACACCCTATGTTATGG
>JAAZHL010000239.1 GCA_012510755.1 Leucobacter sp. | reverse complement strand
GGCTACGCCTCCACCATGTACGGCGCTAGTGAGCGCCGTTTTCGGAGCAACTTAAAAAAGCTATGCTTTTTCAAGCCGCTCCGCCCCCAGGATTCGAACCTGGACTTAACAGCTCCAAAGGCTGTCGTGCTGCCGTTACACCAAGGCGGACCATATCGCGCTGCGACACCGTACTATTGTGGCAGACATTTTCACATGCTCCGAACCGAGAGAATGGTTTTATGAACGAGCAAGACGAAGTTGACCGGATTTTGCGGGAGTGGTCGGCCGCACGACCCGACCTAGACATCGCTCCCCTGGCCGTATTTTCTCGCATGACACGCATCACCAAGCACATTGATCGGGTGCGAGTGCAGGCCTTCGAACGCAGCGGACTTACTGCTTGGGAATTCGACGTGCTTGCGGTGCTGAGGCGAAACGGCGCCCCATTTCGCCTCAGTCCGAAAATTTTGGTGCAGCAAACACTGGTGTCTAGCGGCACGATGACGAACCGCATCGACCGCATGGCTGAGCGCGGTCTCGTGCGCCGACTCACAGACCCCAATGATGGGCGCGGTGTGCTCGTCGAGATGACCCCTCAGGGGCTCACCCTGGTCGATGCAGCGATGACGCGGTTGACGGATGCCGAAGATCGACTCATCGGGGCGATGCCACGAGCAGAGCGAGAGCGGCTCGCAACACTGCTGCGCAAGCTTGCTATCAGTGTCGATCGGTTCGAAATGGGCGCCGAGTAAACCTCGGTCGATCACCCTACAGTTCAGGCACTGGCCGCAGGCTTGGGCCGCCGACCTCGAATGCGTACCCATAGGTGAGCAGTGCCACGTCGTCATAGGCGCGTCCCGCAAACGTCAGGCCGACGGGCATGCGCGTGTCACTCATTTGCCCCATCGCTACGGTAAGCGTTGGAATACCAAGATGCCTGAGCGCGTAGTTTCCATTTGAAAAGAAGACGCCAT
Organism: Leucobacter sp.; assembly: GCA_012510755.1. Classification (GTDB taxonomy): domain Bacteria; phylum Actinomycetota; class Actinomycetes; order Actinomycetales; family Microbacteriaceae; genus Leucobacter. Next base: position 9,342 of record JAAZHL010000239.1, on the reverse strand, counting down.
TCGACCACGCATGATCGGCTGCGGTGACGTCTCGTTCGGCGCTCTCGCGCGCCACATCGGCGTTTGCTGGAAAAACGACGCCGTCAAGGCCTTGTTCATCGAGCCAGCCCTCAAAGAGTTGCTCGCGCAGGCGCACGAGCGCACGCAGCCCGGCAGCAAAGTCGCTGCGCGTGCTGGGGGCTTCGAACCCCGCGGCTGCCAGCTGCACGATTGCTCGGTAGCGACCGGCGTAGTCAGGTACCTCTTCGTAACGATCCGGGAGTGTGCCAGGCGGCGTTGGGAATATCAGGTCTGGGTCGACATCGGCCAACGAGCCAGGGTCTGCGCCGTTGGCGCGCAGAAAATCTTCCCAGCCGAACGCAAGAATGTGGTTGAACTCCGTCTCCATCCACCCCGCGGGCAAAACCCCCAATGCCGCAACATTCTCTTGCCCAGGTCGGTCGCCCTCGTACCTTTCGATGAGCGGAAAGTCGCATTCCACCACTTCAGCCCCGAGCGTTTCAAGCCGCTCTCTGGCAGCGCGCCAGAGCTCGAGCACTGAATCGCGCACGATAATCGGAAAGGCTTGGTCTTTTCCGAGATACATGCGTGGCACACCAAACCGTTTACCTTGCAAGGCATCGGGCTGCTGCGCCACCGCATAACTGCGCGGTCGATGTTCGCTTGGTGTCGGCAACTTCACCACTGTCTGGACTCGCCAAAAGTCGCCCCGTGGGTTCGGGTCGTCTTGCACCAGCACGTCGAGCACACGCAGCAAGTCGGGCATCGACCGAGTGTGCGGCACAACCACGTCGCGCGCGGCGAAGAGTGGCCAGTTGCCACGAATGCTGAGAATGCCCCAGCTGGGGGTGTATGCGCAGAGACCATTATTTGATGCCGGACTGCGGCCACTTGAGACGGTCTCTTCGCCCATGCCGAACACGGCCATGCTGGTAGCTGTCGCGACGCCTGAGCCGTTCGATGAGCCTGAGGCGTAGGCCGCCGGCAGGTAGGCAGGGTTATAGGGGCTCTCAGCGCGACCGTAGAGCCCGCGTTGCATGCCGCCGTCTGCCATCGGCGGCATGTTTGTCTTGCCGATCAGCACCGCCCCTGCTTCGCGCAGCTTCTCAACCGAGAATGCGTCCCACTGAGCGACCAGGTGTTCGAACGCCGGCGAGCCCGCGGCAACCGTGAGGCCCTTGACCATATAGGAGTCTTTGACGGTAAACGGGATGCCCTCGAGTGGGCCTGCTTCGCCTCTGGCACGGCGTTCGTCGCTGACTCGTGCCTCGTCCAGCGCATAGGGGTTGAGCACCGGCACAGCGTTGAGCCTGGGGCCGTTGCGATCGAGGTTCTCGATACGATCAAGGCACCAGGCCACCAGTTGCACGGCCGTAGTGCGTCCCTCGGCTAGCGCCTCTAGTGTGCTCTCAATGGTGGCTTCGATGGGACTGAAAGCTTCATTGCTCATGTGGCCACTGTAGTGCTGGGCTGAGTGGGTGTGCACACGCTCGACGGTAAGCGATCACCGTAACGTGAGACACTCCCCACTACCAATACTTAAGGGCGGCCCGGCAGCAGACATGTCTGCACACCCGGGCCGCCCTCACACAAACAAACTAGTTAACGTTCGCTGACCCTGCCAAACGCTGACGCGATCGGCGCCAACACCAACGGCCGCGCCGCCCACGTCACCGCAGCCACCACCAACACCCCAGCCGCGAACCACCAGAACCCCACCCACGAAATCTCGGGAGTACCCGCGAACATGTGATTCAAATTCTTGAGCGCACCGGTGGTGAACACCAGGAACACGTGAATGATGATGAACAACACAAAAAACAACATCGTCGGATAATGGATCGCCCGCGCCACCGGAGCCGGGTAGAGCTTGTTCAGCTTCTCAGCCTTCTCAGGCCACCACTCACTCATCCGCACCCCAGTGATCGCGGCAAGCGGCGCCGCAATAAACACCACCGTGAAATACATGAGCTGCTGCAACGAGTTGTAGTTCACCCACCCGTCTTCAACCGGCCACTCCAACGTCAAATACTGGATACCAGCACTCAACGCGTTCGGGAACACTTCCCAGCTCGTGGGCACGATACGCGCCCAATGCCCGGTCACGAAAATGAGTACCACGAACACGAGACCGTTGAGCAGCCACAACACATCAAGCGAGGTATGCAGCCACAGATAGATCGAGATCTTCTTGCCACCCTTTTTCGGGGTGAAGAACGCGTCGGGTTTCTGTTGCCTGCGCACCAGCAGCCCCGAACGAATGATGAGCACCATGAGGAAGAAGTTCAAGAAGTGCGTCCACCGTGCCCACGCAGGAAACCCTGGGTCAACAAACGCGGGCAGCGCGTACTCGCCCGGGTACCGTTCCATGAACTCCGGCACCCCAGGCAGCGTGGTCAGTCCCCGCCCGGCGAGCACAATGATGGCTGCCGCCACGATCGCACCGCCACCCCACAGCACCGCAAGTTTCACCCACTGGCCCAGGGTGCGTGACCCGATCATGACGGGTTCACGTGCCGGTTTCGCAGGTTTCGCAGCCGCCGGCTGCACCGCCGGTGTCGCTGACACAGCAGCAGCTGGCGTAGCGGCGGTTGCGGACGTTTCGGGGGCGGCATGCTTCGCCTGGCCCACCGCTGCCGGCACGGCAGCGCTCTCGCTTGCTGCCACGCTTGCTGCCACAGTCGATACGGTCTCGGCTGCATCTGTAACGGGTGCGGGCTCGGCGGCCGCGGCACTCACCGCAGCATCAGCGTCCACCACGGGTGCGGCAGCAACCAGACGTGCAACGGTGACACTGCCCGCAGGCGGCCACGCTTCACCACCTGGTGTGCGCGGCAACCCTTGTCGCAGGGTGACTTCTTCAGAGACCGTCTCAAACGCACCAGCAGTGGCTGGCGCTGCCGATTGCACGGCACCGCTCGCCACACCCTCCAGTGCAGGCACAGCAACCGCTGCCACAGTCGATACGGCCTCGGCTGCATCTGTAACGGGAGCGGGTTCGGCGGCCGCGGCACTCACCGCAGCATCAGCCACCACGGGTGCGGCAGCAACCAGACGCGCAACGGTGACACTGCCAGCAGGCGGCCACGCTTCACCACCTGGCGTACGCGGCAACCCCTGCCGCAACGTGACTTCTGCAGCCACTGCAGCAGCCACCTGCGCAGACGCGACCGCGGGCGCCTGCCCGGCAACCGCAGCAGCAGGCGCATCGCTTACAGCGGCAGATGCCGCAGCAGGTGCGGTCTCACTCGCCACAGGCACCGCAGCGTCAGCTAGAGCGGTAACACCCGCCGCTGGCGCAGCATCTGGTACCGCAGCAATCGCCACCCCAGTCACCGCGCCTGCAACGTCGGGCCAGGCCGGCCCGCCAGGCGTTCGCGGCAACCCCTGACGCAGACTCCCCGAAAAGGTTGCCACGACTACGCCTTCAACTTCTCGATCTCGGCGATCAACGCAGGCACCACCGTGAACACGTCACCCACCACACCAAAATCGGCGATCTCAAAGATCGGCGCATCAGCATCTTTGTTGATCGCAACAATAAACTTCGACGTCTGCATGCCCGCACGATGCTGAATCGCCCCAGAAATACCCAACGCAATATACAGTTGCGGCGCCACCGTCACACCGGTCTGCCCCACCTGATAGGTTTGCGGCACCCAGCCCGCGTCGACTGCAGCACGCGAGGCACCCACCGCAGCACCCAACGCGTCAGCCAACTGCTCAGCCAACACAAACTGTTCCTTTGACGCCAGCCCGCGCCCACCAGCAACCACGGTCTTCGCGCCCCGCAACTCGGGCCTGCTACCGCCAGCCTCGGCCGCTTCAACCGCCGTCACCTCAGTGACACGCGCCTCACCGGCAGGCACCTCAAGCACGGTCACGTTGACAGGCTGCGCCGTCGCTCGTGCCTCGATCGTGCCCTGACGCACCGTAATCACCGGCGCACCATGCGTCACCGCAGCCGCCACCGTATACGCGCCACCATAGGCAGAGTTCACCGCGGTCACACCCTGAGAGTCACGCTCCACGCCAACCGCGTCAGCGATCACACCCGAACGGGTACGCGCCGCATACCGGGCCGCCGCCTCGCGACCCTCGACCGAGTGCGACACCAACACCGCATCAGGCTGCACCATCGCCGCGGCCGCCACCAACGCATCAGCCGCACCACCGCCAAGACCCGCGGCAGCATCAGCACGCAACACTGCCACCGCACCCAGCTCAGCAGCCTGCACCGCCACCGCATCGTCACCAACCACCACCGCGACCGGGCTCCCCACCAGCGACGCCGCACCAAGCAACGCAGCCGACGACTTCGCCAACACCCCTTCAGGGGTCGTATCAAGCAGCACCAACACAGAATCTGCAGCAAAACTCATTATCGTATTCCCTTCAGACTCTCTCAGACCAGACGATTCTCAGCCAAGAACGCAGCCAACTGCCCTGCCGCATCACCCTCGTCAGTGACCTTCACACCAGCCGCACGCGCGGGCCGCTCACTCACCGACAACATGATGCTGCGAGAGGCCGTCATATCGTTCGCATCAACCCCAAGGTCTGCCAACGATTTCACCTCGATCGGTTTCTTCTTCGCCGCCATGATGCCCTTAAAGTTCGGGAACCGTGCATCAGGCAACGCCTCAGTAATCGACACCACCGCAGGCAGCGCCGCGCTCACCTGCATCGTCGCATCATCAGAAGCACGCACCCCCGACACACTCTCAGCCGTGATCGTCACCTCCGACAGATTCGTCACCCCAGGCACACCCAACAGCTCCGACAACATCACCGGCAACATGCCAGCCTGACCATCAGTGGACTGGTTACCAGCCACCACCAGAACAAACCCCTCAGCCTGAAGCGCCGCCGCCAACACCTCAGCAGTCAACCCCAAATCAGCACCAAGCAGACCCTCGTCAACCACATGCGTTGCAGCGGCCGCACCCATCGCGAGTCCCTTACGCACACTCGCGGTCGCACCCTCAGCCGCCATCGACAACACAGTCACTTCCGTGCCATCATTCGCGTCGGCATACGACAACGCCACCTCAAGCGCACGCTCACCGATCTCATCAACCACGTTGTCAGCGCCAGCACGCTCAGCAAGCCCGGTCTCAAGGTTCAAAGTACGCTCACCATAAGTGTCAGGCACTTCTTTCAACAGCACGACGATCTTCATTGGCCCTAGTCTCTGTATAGAATTCGACAAAAATGTACGGACTGTACTAGTTAAGCACACCCCGGGCAGCCCACCTGCCAGCGCTCACGACGGCATCACCGCACAGTTGAACGCGAGTTGTATGTTGGTCGCCTACCGCAATCGTGGCGAGCAATTCATCTACGGCAGTTGTGGAGGGCGATACGCGTGTCGCCCTCCACAACTGCAGATACTTACTTGTCCTTCAACAGGTCGCGCGAAATGAGTTCGCGCATGACCTCGTTGGTGCCGCCATAGATACGGTGCACGCGCGCATCGAGGAATGCTCGAGCAATGGGGTATTCAGTGATGTAGCCATAGCCGCCATGCAGCTGCACACCCTGGTCGAGCACTTCCCATTCACGTTCGGTCGTCCAGAACTTCACCTTTGCCGCTTCTTCAGGGCTGAGCTTGCCGTCGCGGTACAGCTCCATTGCCCGGTCAACATACGTCCACATGACGTCGACGGTCGTCGCCATATCGACGAGGCGGAACCTGGTGTTCTGGAACGCAGCAACCGGCTGCCCAAACGCTTCGCGCTGTTTCGTGTAGTCGAGGGTCCACTTGTAGCCGGCCTCGGCGGCCGCCGCCGCCGCCACACCGATCGACAACCGCTCGAGCGGCAGGTTCTTCATGAGCTGCACAAAGCCGTGACCTTCGACGCCACCGATGAGGTTCTCGTCTGGCACAAAGACATCAGTGAACGAGAGCTCTGCCGTGTCCCAGCCGTGAAAGCCCATCTTGCTAAGCTTCTTGCCATGCTCAAAACCTTCCATGCCGTTCTCGACAATGAGCAGGCTAAACGCGTCGGGGCGGTTGCCCTCACCGGTCTTCACGAAGGTGACCACAATGTCTGCGGTCTTGCCCGATGAAATAAAGGTCTTGGCGCCGTTAAGAATGTAGCCGCCGTCAACCTTCTTCGCGTGGGTGGTGACGCCACGCAGGTCACTACCCGCGCCAGGGTCAGTCATTGCGAGCGCACCAAGCACCTCACCCGTAGCCATCCCGGGCAACCACTTTTCTTTCTGCGCCTGCGTACCCATGTGCGCGATGTATGGCACCGCCAGGTCGTCTTGAATTCCCAGCGCACCAGCGAGCGAACCGTGCCCTGCGCCGATGACTTCTTCGTTCACAATTGCGCGAAAACGGTAGTCTTGAATCATGCCGGCACCGCCGAATTCTTCAGGCACCGACAGGCCAATAAGCCCTTGCTCGCCAGCAGCGAGCAGCGTCGCCCGGTCTACTTCTCCGTCACGTTCCCACTGCTCTCGCTTCTCGTTGGTAGCGAATCGACGCACGAATTCTTTGACGACCTCGCGAAAGGCCTCGTGATCCTCGTCATAAATATTTCGTTGCATTGCAACTGCCTCTCTTTTGGTGGGAAAGTCGAGCCCTGCCCACTTACTTGTTTACAACCTACTGAAAATTTTTTACTGCCGACAGCGCTCGCCGTGATGCTTAGGCGATCTCACCCGCTGCAACGGTTTCAGCGAGAGCATGCACCTTTGCGAGATGGTGCGCACCAAAGAAGTCTGCCTCGGTCAGACGGCGCTGATCATCGTCGCTCAACGACTCATGCTTCAACGTCGCAGCGGCAATGATGGCGTGCATCCATCCGCCAACAAGCAGGCTCAGCAGCTCTTGATAGGGCACCGACACGGCGAATACGTCGCGCTGATTGTCGGCCGCGTGCGCTGCGATTGATTCGGTGGCGCGAGTTGCTGCGAGGATCGCCCGCTGCATCCGTTCTGCCGTGGCCTTGGCAACTGGGTGTTCGAGCGACTGCAACTCTGCAAGCTGGGCTTGCATCGCTGCGAGCAGCTGCCCCGCGGTCTTGCCGCCGTCGCGCAGCACCTTGCGACCGACCAGGTCGTTCGACTGAATCGCAGTGGTGCCCTCGTAAATTGGCGTGATGCGTGAATCACGGAAGTGCTGCGCTGCCCCTGTCTCTTCGATAAAGCCCATGCCCCCGTGCACCTGAATGGCGTCTGAGGTGATTTGCACCGACTCTTCGGTGCCCCACGATTTCAGCAGCGGAGTGAAGAACTCGGCAAGGGCAGTGCTTTCGGCGTCGTCAGCTCGATCTTGCAGGTCAGCGGCATAGACGACCATGGCACGTAGCGCCGAGATGCGGCTCGACATCGACAGCAACAGGCGGCGCACGTCTGGATGACTCGCGATTGGCGTGCCCTCTGGCAGGCCCATAACCGAACCTTGCACTCTGAAGTGTGCGTAGTCATTCGCGCGCTGAAAAGCTCGCTGCGACAGGCCGAGACCTTGCACACCCATGCCAAAGCGGGCCTCGTTCATCATTACGAACATACCCATGAGGCCTTGGTGCAGCTCACCGACCAGGTAGCCGGTGGCGCCATCGAACTGCAGTACACAGGTGGGGCTGCCGTGAATACCAAGCTTGTGTTCGATGCCGACGGTCACCACGCTGTTGCGTTCGCCGGGTGCGCCGTCTGGGGTCGGCAGGTACTTTGGCACGAGGAACAGTGAGATGCCGCGGTGGCCCTCAGGTGCATTTTCTGTGCGTGCCAGCACGAGGTGCACGATGTTCTCTGCGACATCGTGGTCACCCCAAGTGATGAAAATCTTCTGACCGGTCAGCGCCCAACTGCCGTCGCCATTGTCGCGTGCCAGGGTGCGTACCGCAGCGAGGTCGGTGCCTGCTTGGGGCTCAGTGAGGTTCATGGTGCCGGTCCACTCACCGCTCACCATTTTCGGCAGGTAGCGGTCGCGCAGCTCTTGAGAGCCGTTGGCAGTCAGCGCGCGGATCGCGCCGAGACTCAGACCGGGGCAAAGTGCGAAGGCCATGTTCGCGCCGTTCCAGAATTCGCTGAGGGCCGCGGTGACAGTTGTTGGCAGCCCGTCGCCACCGGCGTCCTCTGAAGCTGCGGCCGAGAGCCAACCCGCTTCAACAAATGATTTGTACGCCTCTTGAAACCCCTCTGGCAGGCGCACCTCACCGTCGGCAAATTGCGCGCCAACCTGATCGCCAACGGTGTTCAGCGGCGCGAATACCTCGCTGGCGAACTCGCCTGCTGCAGTGATCGCATCAAGTGCATCATCAGTAGTGAGCGCGCCCTCTGTCGAACGGGCTACGAGGTCAGTGCCAAACGCTTCACCGAGCAAGAAGGCATACTCACCGACCGGGGGCACGTAACTGCCTGCTTCTTGGGCGACTAGTGGGGCGAGTGGGTCATTAGCCATGTCGATCTCCATTGTGCATGACGGGGCGATCGGTTTGTCGCCTCTGCTGACTACGAGTATGCCTGACACTGCGTGTCTCTTCAAGTAAAGAGTGAAATTGTAGGCAAATATAACGCTCTGTTCACTTGGACTTACGAACCCATGGCACTGAGTCTCACGCTATGATAGCGTCACTGCATGAGCACGAAGCCACCCCCTCGCAGCGACGCCTTCACCGTCACCGCCGCTGCAGCCGCGGTGCGTTATCTAGCCACCCACGGCTACGAAAACAGCACGGCGAGCGACTTGGCCGATGCGATTGGCATGAGCCGCAGCACGTTTTTTCGGCGTTTCGGCAGCAAGGAAGACGTGGTCTTTGCCGACCACGACCTCGCACTCGAGCGGCTTGAGACGCTGCTCGCCGACACCGACCTCGCACCAACTGAAGCCATCACTCGCGGCACGGTAGAAGTGCTGCACTTATTGATTCGCGACGCTGATGCCGCGAAGCAGCGTTCTGAGCTGCTTCGGCACACCCCTTCGCTGCGTGAGCGTGAACTCGTGATTACGCACCGCTACGAGCGAGTATTTGCTTCGTATCTTGCTCGCGCTGCAGAACCAGGCACGCCCGACTGGGCACCGATCGCCCTCGCTGCGGGACTCGTTGCCGTGCACAATGCGGCGCTACGACAGTGGCTACGCGATGCACATGCCGACGCGCGCACATTTGGAGCACTCGAGCGCGACCTTAGTGACTTGACCGCACGCTTCGCCCCTTGGTTTGGCGGCGAGCGCCACCCGTCAAAAGTGCTTGTTGCAGCTTTCAACGCAGATGCCAGCCCCGAAGAGGTGCTTCGGGAGGTTCGCGCGCAGCTGCTCTGACGATCCCACCGGCTCAGCTAAACCGCCCCAGCCACTGACGCAACTGCCACGATTGACCACACGCC
>JAAZHL010000238.1 GCA_012510755.1 Leucobacter sp. | reverse complement strand
TCGCTAAGGTGCCCGTTCAGGCCTTGATCCACCTGAGCGGCACTTCGATCGATACCATGGTTCCCCCACGCACGTCGGGCCCCCAGCTGATTGAACCGCCAAGCTCGCCTTCGACCAGCGTGCGCACAATCTGCGTGCCAAGCCCATCGCCGACAGTGCCGCCGGGCAGACCGGTGCCCGTATCGACCACTTCAACTGCGAGCCAGTCGTCGGTGCGCTCTGCGGTGATGTTCACCTCACCCTCACGGCCTGCGAGTCCGTGCTCAACCGCGTTGGTCACAATCTCGGTGAGGGCCAACGCCAGCGGGGTGGCGTATTCGCTCGGCAGCTCGCCAAAGCGTCCGGTCTTGTGCGGGTGCACGGTGGTGCCGTGCAAGCTCGCCACCTCAGCCGCGAGGCCGAGCACCCGATCAAACACCACATCGAAATCAACAATCTGCGAGAGCCCCGTCGACAGTGTGTCGTGCACTACCGCGATTGCCGCAACGCGGCGCATGGCTTGCCCCAGTACCTCTTTAGCTTCTTCGCTGCGGGCGCGCCGCGCCTGCACGCGCAACAGCGAGGCGACGGTCTGCTGGTTGTTCTTCACGCGGTGATGAATCTCGCGAATGGTTGCGTCTTTCGTGATCAGTTCTTGTTCTTGCTGTCGCAGCCCCGTGACGTCGCGCGTCAGCACGATACCGCCAATGCGCGTCTCGTCACGTATCACCGGAATCGAACGCAGAGTGACCACTCGACCATTGACCTCCATGTCTGCCCGTTTTGCGACCCGGCCCTGTGCAATCAAGGGCAAGGACTCGTTGGTGTCGAACTGGCCCTTGACGAGCTCGCCAACCACCTCGGCGAAGTTCTCGCCTTCGAGTTCATCACGGTGCCCGAGCAGAGTGAAGGTCGACTGGGTGTTCGGGCTCGCAAATGACACCACACCGTCCGTCTTGATGCGTACGAGCCCATCTGATGCGCGGGGCGCCCCGCGTTCGCGCCCTCGCAGAGTGCCAGGTGACGGAAAGAGCCCCTGCTGAATCATCGAGAAGAGGTCATCGGCAACCTCACGAAATGCCTGACCGATGCTGGTCGAATACTGAGCGTCAGTGGGGCTGGTGTGCACCGTGAGCACAGCAAAGGGTTCGCTCGGCGCACCGATCGTGGTGATGACACCGGTGTCGGTATTGCGCGACGTCTCAGCGCTGCCGTGCCCGCCCTCATCGCGAAGGCTGACAGAGAACGCCGAGAGCTTCATCGCATTCTCTTCATACCAAATTGGGGCACGTGAATCCGCTTGCTGTCGCGTCAGCATCGCCTCATCGACCACCTCACGCCAGTCATCGCGCATAAGATCGCCGATGATATCGCGATAGAACAGGGTGATCGCGCCTGCGGGGCGGCTGTGCGCCACTGCCAGGTAATTATTGTCGGTGGTGGGGATCCACAAGACCACATCACCAAGCGCCAGGTCGGCGAGCAGCGGCCAATCAGGCGTCAGCAAATCAAGCCAATCGATTTGCTCGTCAGTGAGCGCCGAATACTTGGTTGCGAGATTGCGAAGTGTAGACACGTTCTCAGCATAGGGCCGAGCGATTCGTTGCGAAAACCTGCGGCCACGCGATCACGCTGCCCCAGGCACCACCGCCCAAACAACAACAGCCCAGGCCCCAATAGCCGAGCCCCGCAACATTGCCAGATACGCCACGCCGCCGCTGGCGGCGTACCCTCGCTTTGCCAACCTACGCGTTCAGACACAGTGTCAAGAATCTATTGACCCGAGTCAATCGGCTCGTTCTAACGTAAGGCTTCAATGCCGCAGTTGGACACCTGTAGTGAAATACGCAACATGGCCTGCCGAGAGGAGTCAGCATGTCAATTAATCCGGTCAGCCGCCTTCGCCGTTCACACCCCGCCGAGGGTGAAACGACTCACGAAGGTCGCCACCTACAGGCGGTCGACACCGCCGAAGCGACACACCCGCCCTCACACGTGCCAGACCCGTCGTCGCGTTTCATCCGGGCGCTCGCCGCACAAGCGTTTGAAGCCGTCGAAGGCACACGATCAATTTCGCAGTTGGGCGGGTCGATCACTTTCTCTGCGGCTCGGCTGCTCGCAATTCAACGCCAGGCGCTGTCAGAGCGGCGCGCCATCTACGGAGACCAACGCTCATGCGCGCCCAGCCCAGGGCCGCTGCACCTGTGTCGATTGCCACCACGATTTGCCGAAGCTTCGGTGGCCATACACACAGGGCTGCGCACCTACGCGGTCGCGTTGCGCCTCGAGTGGTCACACAGTCGCTGGAGAGCCACAGAGATCTTTGTGCTGTAGGCCGCTGCGGTCGGCACTGCGCAAATGCGTGAGTCTGCGCGAATACGGTTGCAGCGACGAGTTAGGCGGCGCGCAGCTTCGCGATCTCGTAGAGTGACACGCTCGCAGCGATGCCCGCGTTCAATGATTCTGTTGCCGCAGAGATCGGAATTGCGACGCCCGCGTCACAGTTCTCAGTGACGAGTCGCGATAGGCCCTTGCCCTCACTCCCCACGACGACCACGAGTGGCCGATCTGCAAGCTCGAGGCCTGGCAACTGCACCTCACCATCACCGTCGAGACCGACCACAAACACGCCCCGCGCCTTCAGCGCTTTGAGCGTTTGTGTCAGGTTGCTGGCCATCGCCACGGGCACCCGTGCGGCCGCCCCTGCCGAGG
>JAAZHL010000442.1 GCA_012510755.1 Leucobacter sp. | reverse complement strand
GTAAATAGTTTTTCGACTCTGTTCATTCTGGATCGGCCGTTCTTTTGTTATAATATTTAGATCTATCAAAGAATCCAGATAATGATTCATCGCACTCGACGGCAGATGCGCTTTTGTCGCAATTTCATTGCTTTTGGACGATCCACTTGCAATTGCATCGAGCAAATCATTGTAAACGCGAGGTTCACGGAGCTCCTGTTTAAGAAGATTCGATGGTTCTTCGTATAACCTGCCGCTGCTCACTAAAAATAATCTGGTCAAATTATCGGCCAGAGTCGCATCGGGTTCAATGAAGCTTAAATATTCGGCAACTCCACCGGTGGCACAATGCAGGATTGCCGAGTCCTCCAACATCATCTCGCGCAAATATTGACGGCTTTCAAACCAGGTAAAAGGCTGCAGCTTGATCTGAGCGGTTCTTCTTCCATACAATGGACTCTTGACACCAAGAACCTGACGCTCCATAAAACTCATTGAAGAACCACACAGAATCAGATGAAGTTTGCTGTTTATCCATTCATGATCACACAAGCGCTGCAAAACTGAAGATATTTCTTTTGCCGCACCGGCTAGATAGGGGTATTCATCAATTATAAACACGAGCCTCCTATCACGTGCCTGCCTGCCAAGATAAGTGAACAGAGACGAAAAATCTCGAAAAGCCGGCAGCCCTTCTTGCCCGAAAAACTGATGCACTGCATGAGACATTGATTCCAAGTTAGATATCCAGCTGGCTTCAAGTCCAGAAAAGAATATGGCATCTTTGTCCTCAACAAATTTTCTGATCAACCAAGTCTTGCCAATTCTTCGTCGCCCGTATATTACACTGAACTCAAATACATCGCTCCGATATTGTCGATCCAGCTCTTGCAGCTCTCTTTTTCTGCCGATAAATTTCATACTCTTCACCGCCGTGATCGTTTAGTAGTGTAATCATAATATAATTTATCACGTTTTGCAAGATCGTAATATTGCAAATAGCGCTCTTGTCATTTTATGGTTTTTCGAAATACCTGCGGGATACACGTGTATTTTTATGATCACCTAAGCTGAAATGCATATAAAACATGATTCAAGATCAGACATCAGTCTGGTCAAGCGTCTGTTCCCACTCACAAACCCAGGTCGTTTTTCGGCCAAAAACAGCTCCAAAAAAGGTAATTTCGTCTCATATTTTCCATTATTTTGGCGTCTCAGGAAAAAATCAGTACGCAAATAGTACGTTTTTTTGGCCAACTAGATACCGTGGATTTCTTGCTCAAGTGACTGAATAGTATTCATTACTTCCTCAAACTCAGGAGCTACTCCCATAATCATTTCCTTCATTTGCTCGTAGTCTTCTTTTAGTTCTTTATATCTGTAAGGATCAGGAACTAGTTTTATTTTGAATTTTGTAGCATCATCATATTTCGCCCATTTTCTTGGATAAAACTTATCCTTGAACATAGCAACTTTTTCTAATAAATGTAATTGTTCAAATGCGTGTGCTTTATAACTTGATTTCGCTATACAATATAGATCGTAATAATGCCTTGCATAGCGAGATGGCATTTTTAACTCAGGCGGTCGATTTGCTTCGTGATGAAGAATCGTTGCCTTTTCCCAAAACGTCCTATCAACAGAAACAGCTCTAACTTCAATCTTTTTCTCTTCGAAAATCTGGGGATACTCTGTAGCAATATAAGGTTCAATACATGCAGTTTCACCTGGTGCCCAGGCAGCAAGTGAGCCAATCTCTATTCGTATCGCTTCCGTAAGATAACTAGATGAAAATACCTTAGCCGGTCTTTCGACCTGTAGTCCCTGAAACGCCTGAGGCTGTAGCAAACTGCAAAAATCGTCAGTCACTACAAGCTCTTATCGCCAATGGTCTTGATGCGTTTCAGCTTGTCCCTGACACCCAGCCGCTTGAAGATCTC
>JAAZHL010000035.1 GCA_012510755.1 Leucobacter sp. | reverse complement strand
GAGCGGTCGTTTGATCGTAGGCCGCAGCGTGATGGTGATCGGCCTCGTCGTGATGGTGAGCGGTCGTTTGATCGTAGGCCGCAGCGTGATGGTGATCGGCCTCGTCGCGATGGCGATCGGCCGTACGGTCGTGACAGGCAGCACGAGGGTCGCAAACCCGTTGGACGGGGCGGCACCCGCGGCGGCGGTCGGAGCGATCGCGGTGGCCGAGATCGCGAGTTTACCGAGGCCGAGCGCCTGCAGCATGAGCTACGTCCCGTTCGTGCCGAACACGATGACCCGGTGGTGCCAGACGAGATCACCGAGCAAGATCTACACCCGAGTGCACGCAACGAACTGAAGACGCTGCAACCCGAGACCGCCGAGCGAGTCGCTCGACACCTGGCCATGGTGGCGCAAGTGCTCGACGACAACCCCCAACTTGCCCATCAACACGCTATTTCGGCAAGCAGGCGTGCAGGTCGCATTCCGGTCGCACGCGAGACCCTTGCGATCACCGCATTTCACGTGGATGACTTTGCGCTTTCACTGCGTGAACTGCGCACCTATCGCCGCTTGACAGGCTCGCAGGGTCACCTTGCACTGATGGTTGAGTGCGAGCGAGCACTCGGCCGCCCCGAACGCGGCATCGAAACGGGCCTCGCCGCAGATCTGAGCAAACTCGACACTGAGCAGCGAGTGCAACTCGCAATCGTCATGTCTGCTGCCCGGCTCGATCTTGGCCAAACACAACTGGCGCTCTTCGAGCTTGAGATTGCTGAACTAAACGCGAACCGCGCCTTCAGTTGGAGCCCCGAGCTCTTTGCCGCGTATGCAACCGTGCTCGAAGATTTGGGCCGCGATGCCGAGAGCGCGAAATGGGCCGAACGGGCTGCGGCGGCCGAGGCAGCGATCAACGAACACCTGGGCGGTCACGACCAGCTTGAGGTGTATGAGGTCTACGAGCACACCGCAGATTTGCGTGACGACGGTGAGCACGATGACGTTGAGCACGATGACGTTGAGCACGATGATGGCGAGCACACTGAGGGGAACGATGAGGTTATTCGGTAGGCGCAGCACTCCGCTGTCTGACGCACCTGCAGTGGGCAGAGAGCTGATACTTGCTGACCTTGATGGCGTGGTCTATCGCGGCAACGAGCCGATTGCGCACGCTGTCACCCAACTGAACCGTGCTGCCAGCGAGCTGCGTGTCGGCTACCTCACGAACAATGCGTCACGCACCGACCACGCCGTCGCTGCGCAGCTCGCCGGCTTCGGCCTGACGCTTGACGCGAAAGATATTGTGACCTCGCCCCAAGCCGCGGTCGCGTTGCTCTCACAGACGGTTGCGCCAGGTTCACTGGTGCTGGTGGTCGGGGGCGATGGGCTCGTTGATGAGCTCACTAAAGCCGGCTTCGCGGTGACACGTAACGCAAGCGATCGCCCAGCCGCCGTGGTGCAAGGGTTCGCGCCTCATGTCGGGTGGGAACACCTCGCTGAAGCGTCGTTCGCGCTTGCTGAGCGACCTGGCGAACCTGAATTGCCATGGATCGCGACAAACACAGACTGGACGCTGCCACTCGAACGTGGGTTGGCCCCAGGCAATGGCACACTCGTGTCGGCGGTGCACACAGCAGTGCACCGATTGCCAGTATTCGCGGGCAAACCCGAGCCCGCTATCTTCGAAGCAGCCTTTGCTCGGTTTGGCACGAGAAATGCGTTGATGGTGGGGGACCGCCTCGACACCGACATGAAAGGCGCTCGTGCAGCGGGCATTGCGTCGCTGCACGTGCTGACCGGGGTTGATCGCCCGAAACAGCTCGTCGCAGCAAGCAGCGATATGCGCCCAGACTACATCGTGCCCAACCTTGAGGGGCTCTTCGAACCGTACCCAGAAACCAAGATGAGCGCAGACGGTACCGCGCAGGTGGGCAGCGCACGAGTACGGATGAACGGACATATCGTCGAGATTCTTGACGATGGTGACAGTGCGATCAACCTGTTGCGAGCCGGCTGCGCCGCAATCTGGGCCTCGGGGCTCGCGATCTATGCGTTGAAAGTGCCTGAACAACTCTACGAGGATCACTGGCAGTGAGATTTCTAAGCCGTCTGCAATAGGGTAAACACATGCAACAGCCACACCAAGCGGCCGAACACGGTGAAGACGGACTTCTCGGTCGCATCGAAGTGATCGAAGCGCAGCCTCTTTCGCAGCGGGCAGCAAGCTATGACCAGGTGGCCGAAGAGTTGCTGACCGAGCTGCAACGCAGTGACCAAGAAGGTTCAGCCTAAGCGTGGCACAAGAGGTATGGGGCGGCCCACCAGAACGGCTCGACCGAGTGCTGCCCAGCCTGCAACTGGCGCGGTCACGCAGTCAAGCTGCAGAACTTATTGCCAACGGGCAGGTACGGGTCGACGGCGTGGTTGCGACGAAGGCTGGGGCAAAGGTGGCGATGCGATCCTCGGTACAAGTGACCGGCGGTGACCACTATGTGAGCCGTGCTGCCCACAAACTGCTCGCCGGTCTTACCAGCTTTGCAGTCGACCCAAGCGGTCTGCTCGCGCTCGACGTCGGCGCATCTACCGGTGGATTCACACAAGTGCTGCTCGAACGCGGTGCACGCGCCGTGATCGCGCTCGACGTTGGGCATGGCCAACTGGTCAACGAACTGCGCGAAGACGCGCGTGTGCGCGTCGTTGAGGGATGCAACGCTCGTGAACTTACCCCAAATGTGCTCGCCGAGCATAGCGGTGTGAGCGAGCAGCCAGACGTGATTGTGGCAGATATTTCTTTCATCTCACTCGAAATGGTCTCGCCCGCACTTGAGGGAGTCGCTGGTGAGACCACCGAATTTAACTTGCTCAGTAAGCCTCAGCTCGAAGTCGGTCGACAGGGCATTAAAGACGGCATTGTGGTTGACACGGGGCTTGCGTCTCACGCCGTCGTGCGAGTATTGAGATGTGCAGCAGAATTAGGTCTGCAGCTGCGAGGGGCACGGCTGTCTCCGATCACGGGTGAACACGGCAACCGAGAGGTGCTCGTGCATTTCGTGCGCGGCGAAGCCCGAGATCAGACAGAATGGGAGCAGCGCATCAGCACAATGTTTGAGGCAGAAGGTGAGGCATGAGCAGACGCTGTATTTTGGTCGTTTCACACACCGCACGACCTGAAGCCATCGAGGCGACGGTAAGTGTCATTGCGAAGCTGCGTGAGGCGGGGGTGACCCCGGTGATGCCTGCGAGCGACCGACGAGATTTTGCGCCGCACCTCGACCAGCGCCTCACCGCAGAACTCGACGATGAGGTTGGGCTCGAGAACATTGAGGTGGCGCTCGTGCTCGGTGGTGACGGCACTATTCTGCGGGCTGCCGAACTTTTGCGCGGTTCGCTGTGCCCCATTCTCGGGGTGAATCTTGGCCATGTGGGGTTTCTTGCTGAAGCAGAATCGCACGACCTCTCATTCACTGTCGACCGGGTGCTCGCAGGTGAGTTCGCGGTCGAAGAGCGCATGACGCTCGACGTGACGGCGAGCTATGCGGGCGAGATTATCGCTCAAACCTGGGCGGTGAACGAGGCGAGCGTTGAGAAGCTCGGCCGCATGCTTGAGGTCGCCATCGGAGTCGACGGTCGACCACTCACCTCGTTTGGCTGCGATGGTGTCGTGCTTGCGACACCAACCGGCTCGACCGCATACTCGTTTAGTGCAGGTGGGCCGGTGGTGTGGCCCAGCGTGCAAGCGCTGCTCGCGGTGCCGCTCGCCGCCCACGCGTTGTTCAACCGTTCGCTCGTGGTCGGGCCCGAGTCAGTGTTGACGGTCGAGATTCTGCCGCAGAGCGGTGATCGTGGTGTCATGTGGTGCGATGGTCGGCGACGCACCGAGTTGCCCGTCGGCGCGGTCGTTGAGGCTCGGCGTTCAGAACTGCCTCTGCGCCTCGCGCGCATCGACGAAGGCGTGTTCACTGATCGGCTCGTCAACAAATTCCACTTGCCGGTTTCTGGCTGGCGCGGGCGAGCTGGACAAACGACGTGATCGAGCAACTGCGCATTCGCGACCTGGGCGTGATCGCTGACACAACGCTGACGCTTGGCCCTGGTTTTACGGCGATTACTGGCGAAACCGGTGCCGGGAAGACGATGGTAGTCACCGCGCTGGGGTTGCTGATGGGGGAGCGCAGTGATGCGGGGGCGGTGCGCCAAGGCACAGAAGCGGCGCGCGTGAGCGGTCTGGTGCGCACGAGCGACCCCGCTGTCGTCGAAATCGTCGATGAGATTGGCGGCACGGTCGAAGACGGCGAGCTTACGCTGACCCGAACGGTCAGCGCTGAGGGCCGTAGTCGGGCTGGGGTCGGCGGTGCGGCCGCGCCAGTAGGCAGCCTGGCCCGATTGTCAGCGCACCTGTTTGCAGTGCACGGACAAAGCGAACAGCTGCGGCTTCGCAGCTCGGCCGCGCAACGTGAAATGCTTGACCGGTTTGGTGGCGGACCGCTGCTTGAGCTGCTCACTCGCTACCAACAGGCGCACGCACATCGGCGACAACTTACAGACCAGCACGCAGACCTCATCGCTTCACGCGATGAACGGTTCAGTGAGGCTGCCCCGCTGCGTGCTCAACTCGACGAGATTGAGGCGGTAGACCCGCAGCCGGCAGAAGAGATTGAGCTGAAGCAGCGCATCGCCAGGCTTGCCAACCTTGAAGACTTGCGTGAAGCGACCTCACACGCATTGCGCTCGTTGAGCGATGAGAACGATGACCCGTTTTCAGCCGATGCGACGCCACTGATTGACGCCGCTGTACGCAGCCTTGAGCGAGTCTCTGATTCAGACGAGAAACTTGCCCAGATCGCAGAAGCATTGCGAGCGGTGAGCTTTGGGGTGAGCGAGGTGGCTCGTGAACTCGGAGGTTATGCCAGTGATCTTGACCAAGACGGCCCCGCTGAACTGTTACAAGCGAACGAACGGCTTGCCGCGCTCGGCAACGTGTTGCGCAAATATGGTGCGACAAGCGAAGAAGTGATCGCCGCCGGCGCGGCGGCGGCAGCTCGACTCACCGAGCTTGCCGGTGACGACGAACGCATCGAACAACTGGCGAGTGAGCTTGAACTGAGCGTTGAGCTTGAAACCAAGCTCGCTGGCGAACTCACGCAACTGCGTCGAGACGCGGCCTCGCGGCTCGGGGTATTGGTGACGGCCGAGCTGCAAGCGCTTGCGTTACCCGACTCGCAATTCATTGTCGAGGTAGCGGCTGCTGCGCCTGGCCGATTTGGTGCAGATGAGGTGACGCTGCTGCTGCAGCCGCACGCCGGTGCCGCGCCTCGCCCACTCGCGAAGGGTGCCTCGGGCGGCGAACTCTCGCGCGTTATGTTGGCACTCGAGGTGGTGGTGGCCGCGAGCGACCCAGTGCCGACATTTGTGTTCGACGAGGTTGATGCCGGTGTTGGCGGGGCGGCGGCGATCGAGATCGGGCGACGCCTCGCCCAGTTGGCGCACACCTCTCAGGTGGTGGTGGTGACGCACCTGGCCCAAGTGGCGGCTTTTGCTAATAACCACCTGGCGGTCGAGAAAGACTCTTCGGGGGGCTTCACCCAATCGAGTTGCCGTCAGCTGCAGGGCGATGACCGTTTGGCCGAGATGGCGCGGCTGCTTTCGGGCCTTGCCGACTCCGAGAGCGCACTCGCTCATGCGGCTGAACTGCTTGACCTTAGGGATGCGGCAACCGACTCGCAGGGCTAGCCAACCGAACACGAGGCCTGGCGGGTGCTACTCTCGCCACATGAAGAGAATCTTCGGTAAGGGTGGCAAGCGTGCCGCGCAGACGGTGTCTGACGTGGGCGACATCGAAGGCGTCGACGAACACCCTGATGTCGTGCATATCGATCTCAGCAGGCTCGATAGTGAAACCCGCGCGATGTACCGGGATTCAGTTGATGCGGCCGAGGCCGAAGAAGCTCAGAAAACTGCGCGGGAGAATCGCACTCGTGAGTTCATCGTTCGTCAGCCCTTTCAGCTTGGGTTTGTCGTTACGCTTGGCGCGCTTGTCGCGATCCTGGTCGGTCAGATGGTGGGCCAGCTGAGCACCATCATCATGTATGTCGTCGGTGGTCTCTTTATTGCACTTGCCCTCGACCCGTTGGTCTCAAAGTTGGAACGACAAAAGGTTGGTCGACCGCTGGGAATTGCCATCGTGTTTGGCGGCTTTATTCTGATCGTTGGTGGCATCTTGGCGATCGTCATCCCGATGATCGCAAACCAAGTCGCAGTATTGATTCGCACCGCTCCGAGGTATTTCGTCGATATCAAGAATCAAGATTGGTTCACGGGCCTTGAAGAACGGCTTGGGCACCTCATCGATTTCGATGGGCTACTGACCACTGCGCAAGACTTCATCGGTAAGCCAGAGAACTGGGCCCAGCTGGCGGGCGGGGTCTGGCAGGCGGGCATTGGTCTCGCTAACGGTCTGACTGCTGCCCTCATCGTGCTCATCTTGAGTTTGTACTTTCTGTCTTCGATGCGCAGCACTAAGCGTGCGTTTTACAGAATGTTTCCTCGGACCGACCGATCGCGTGTCATTGACATCACCGAACAAATTACGGCTTCAGTGGGTGGCTATGTCAACGGCATGGTGATCTTGGCGCTGATTAACTCAGTACTGGGATTTGTGGTGATGACCATTGTGGGTGTGCCGTTTGCGGGCTTGGTCGCTGTCGGGGTCTTCATGCTTGCGTTGATTCCATTGATCGGTTCAGTGCTTGCCACCGTGTTGGTTGGCGCAGTTGCGCTGTTTAACTCGCCGACGACGGCACTGATCGCAGTGGCCTACTACCTGGTCTATATGCAAATTGAGTCCTATCTGCTGACCCCGCGCATCATGAACCGCGTGGTCTCTGTGCCTGGTGCCCTCGTGGTGATCGGTGCGCTCGCCGGTGGTACTTTGCTGGGGTTGTTGGGGGCGCTCATCTCGATTCCGGTGACTGCAATGGTGCTCATGATCATCAAGCAGGTGTGGGTGCCGAGGCAAGAAACACAATAAAGATATTGAAGGCGCAGTCTTGATCGCAGAGAAGAATGATAGGATCAAAGCCCGTGGGAGCTGAGCAGCGCGAGAGCAAAATAACCAAACATATCTTCGTGACCGGAGGTGTTGTTTCGTCTCTCGGCAAAGGGCTGACCGCCGCGAGTCTCGGTAACTTGCTTACCGCCAGAGGTCTGCACGTGGTCATGCAGAAGCTTGACCCCTACCTCAACGTTGACCCTGGCACAATGAACCCGTTTGAACACGGCGAAGTATTTGTCACTGATGACGGGGCAGAGACCGACCTTGACATCGGCCACTACGAGCGTTTTCTCGGTATCAACCTGACACGCGCAGCGAACGTCACGACCGGCCAGATCTATTCTGAGGTCATCGCGAAAGAGCGCCGTGGCGATTACCTCGGTGCAACGGTGCAGGTGATTCCACATATCACCAACGAGATCAAGCGCCGCATGCGACTGCAGTCCGAAGAGACACCCCGCCCAGATGTGATCATCACCGAGATTGGCGGCACGGTCGGCGACATTGAGTCACAGCCATTTCTCGAGGCTGCCCGGCAGGTGCGGCATGAGCTCGGGCGCAAGAATGTGATTTTTGTGCACGTCTCATTGGTGCCCTTTATGGGGGCATCGGGCGAGCAGAAGACGAAGCCGACCCAGCACTCTGTGGCAGCGCTGCGCTCGATCGGTATTCAACCCGATGCGCTGGTGCTGCGAAGCGACCGCCCGGTGACCGAAGACAACCTGCGCAAGATTGCGCTGATGTGCGACGTTGATGAGGGCGCCGTGGTGAACGCCATCGACGTGAAGAGCATCTATGACCTGCCAAAACTGTTGAACGATCAGCTGCTTGACCAGACCATCATCGAACACCTCGATCTTGTCAACCGTGCCGCTGAGGTCGATTGGGCGAACTGGCAGCCAGTGCTCGCCGCGGTGCATCACCCCAAGGGCGAGGTGAATATTGCTCTCGTCGGCAAATACATTGACCTGCCTGACGCCTATTTGTCGGTGACTGAAGCGATGCGGGCCGGCGGGTTCGCACATTCGACCAAAGTCAACGTCAAGTGGGTCGCCTCAGACGACTGTGAAACCCCCGAGGGCGCGCGTGAAGCGCTCGGTGATATGCACGCTATTTTGGTGCCTGGCGGCTTCGGGGTGCGTGGCATCGAAGGTAAGCTTGGCGCGCTGCGGTTCGCCCGTGAAAACGGTGTGCCGACGCTCGGCCTGTGCCTCGGCCTGCAGTGCATGGTGATCGAGTATGCGCGCAACCAAGCGGGGTTGACCGATGCCTCGTCAACAGAATTCGACCCAGGCACTCCTGTCCCGGTGATAGCGACCATGCGTGAGCAGGTTGACATCATCGACGGGGGCGAACTTGGTGGCACGATGCGGTTAGGTCTGTACGAGGCTCACCTCGATGAAGGGTCGCTCGCAGCCGAGTTGTACGGCGCGACTTCGGTGAGTGAACGCCACCGCCACCGCTATGAGGTGAACAACCGCTACCGTGACGAGATTGCGGACGCTGGACTCGTGTTCTCAGGCACCAGCCCCGACGGTCAACTCGTTGAATACGTAGAGCTGCCGCGCTCAACGCATCCCTTCTACATCTCGACGCAAGCGCACCCTGAACTGCGCTCTCGCCCCGGTCGGCCGCACCCACTGTTTGCTGGCCTGGTTGCTGCTGCGATTGATCGGCGCGAGGCGGCCCGTCTCTTCGCTGAGACCGAGTAGCGGTGATGCGGTGGCTGCGCTGACTCCAGAGCAGGGGGCCGCCCGATTCCTGCGACACGTTGCGATCGAGCGTGGGTTATCGCAGAACACTCGTGATGCCTATCAACGTGACCTGGGCGCCTACGCTGCGTGGCTCGCCGAACAGTCGATCACCGATCTCACGCTCGTTGAACCAGAAACTCTCGCCGAGTTCGTGATGCACATGAGCGGAGCGACTGGCGCGCAACCGCTGGCGGCGGGCACAATCGCGCGCCGCCTCTCTACCGTGCGCGGGATGCACCGGTTCTTATTTGAAGAAGGTGCCCTGCCAAGCTATGCTGGCAGTGGCGTGCGCACGCCGAAGAAGGGGCGACAGCTGCCCAAAGCGCTTGCGCTTCAACAAGTCGAGGCGATCCTCGATGCGCCGCCGATCGATACTGCTGTCGGGTTACGAGACCGCGCTCTGCTTGAGCTTTTGTATGCGACAGGAGCGCGAGTGAGCGAGGTCACCGCACTTGACCTCGACGATTTGCTTGCCGAGCATCACCGCGGTGACGCCTGGGTCGACCCAGAAGCAATCTTGGGCGACGGCGGGTTCTTGCGCGTGCTGGGAAAGGGCTCGAAGCAGCGCATCGTGCCATATGGCAGCTATGCCGGGCGCGCGCTCGCCGCATATCTGGTTCGCGCGCGACCAGCGCTGGTGGCCAAGGGCACAGGTACCCCTGCGTTGTTTGTCGGCCCGCGAGGTGGCAGGGTGTCGCGGCAGGGGGTCTGGCTCATCATTCGAGCAGCTGCCGAGCGGGCAGACATTCACCACGAGGTGTCGCCGCACACGATGCGGCACAGCTTTGCGACGCATTTGCTTGCCGGAGGAGCCGACGTTCGCTCGGTGCAAGAACTGCTTGGGCATGCCTCCGTCGAAACGACACAGATCTACACTCAGGTCACGGCAGACACGCTGAGAGAACATTACCTACAGGCGCACCCTCGTGCGAAGTAGTGCGTCATGAAGTGCGCAATAATGCTGAGTGGTGACATGCCGACCGCAACTGAGAGGAGACGATCCTGATGTCAGTCTTGATGCCCTCGACGGGCCGCAGAAGTCCACAGCAGCGTCGAAGTCAAGAGAAAGTCGATCGCATACTGAATGGATGTGAGCAACTGCTCGCAACGTTGCCGCTGGGTGAGGTCACCGTCACGATGGTGATTAAGCAGTCG
>JAAZHL010000237.1 GCA_012510755.1 Leucobacter sp. | reverse complement strand
CTCGCACGTCGCCGCAGGCGCAGCCGGGGCCTGCGACCCGGCGTAATCATCCGCTGCTGGTTGAGCTGTATCGGCAGAGCCTCGTGTATTTTTTGCGGGACAGACAGCCGCCGGTTCATCTTGTTGAGGCGTGGTGGGGCGATCTCTCGGCTGACGATCGTGCGACGCTTATGCGTGAGGTGCCGCTCGTGATCGGCAACCTCGATGGCGTGCCGATCAACGCGCGCATCGCCGCGAACGCGCAGAGCGCACAGCATTTTGCTGAGATGCCGGACATTTCTATCGATGAACAGCACTACTGGCAGCGGGTTGCAGACGGCTCGGTGACGCTCGTCGTGAGTGACCCCGCGCAATCGAGAATCGTCGAAATGATTGGCGAGCTCGGGCCGCACACGACGAAAGTGCTCACGTATGTACCGGGAACCGGCACCCAGATGAAGCACTTCTTTCAGGGTGAGGCGCAGCAGGTTTCGCGCTATCTCGTTGCACGCTCTGCTAGCAATACCGTGGCGTTTGTCTACAAAGACGGCTCATGGGTGAGTTGGGTTGGCGAAAACAGCAACACTCACTATGAGTTTCTGCATGAGCTTGGCCAGGGGGTGCAACGATTCCAATCGCAGGTCATCGACCGCGAACCTTCGCTGGGCGATGTCGACCGCGTCGCAGCGGGGCATAGTGCCGGCGTCACGGTGTTGTCTGCCGCCGAGATCGCGGGTGCAGAGTTTGATCTGGTGGTGTCGCTCGGCGGCTCGTACCTGCTGCAAGCCTGGCAACCAGAGCAGGGCACGAATTATCACCATTTTCAGTACGAGAACGACTTGATCAACCGCATCGACCAAGGGCGATTGCACACGCCGCATGAGCTCGACCAGATTTTTGAGCCGCACATTTTTGACTCGAACGGCAGGGCGCAGTTGCACAGCCACAGTCGAGTTGCGCAGGGGCCAGCAACAAATTCGGCTGTGCTGCGGGAGCTGGCCCGGGTGCTTGAAGAGAAAGGACCCTGACGGTGAAGGGCTCAATGATGATGACCAGGATGCTGCTGATGGTGAGGTTTCGATGAGATCTTTGAGACGTGTTACATGTGCGGCGGCCGTGCTGCTGCTCGCGCTGATGACAGCGGCGTGCGCCCCAAACCGGTCGACAATGACGCAGAGTTCGGGTCTCTCATCGATCACTCTCAGCGAGGCGCGAGCCTACCAAAATGATGTGTTGTTTGACCTCATCAGCTTCGTGCCGACTGATGTCGTGACGGGTGGCATGAGCGGGCCAATCGATCGTATGCATGCGATGACCTGCGATTGGTCAGAGCGACCCGCCGAGAAGCTGACCGGGTCGGCGGAGGAAATATTCTTGCCTGGTGGGTATGACGTAGAGGTCGCAAGCGATATCAGTGTCGATGCGCTATTTGATGAGGTGCAAGCGGCCTACGCTGAAAGACCGGGCTGGGAGGTCAGTTCGACCGGCGAATCACGCGAACGTGTGGTCGCGCTGGTGTCGCCAGAAGGCTATACGTTCTATCTTGAGTCGTATACGCCAACCGCGACCACGCTGCGGGTATCTGCGAGCAGTTTTAGCCCGTGTTTCAGTGCGCCGACAGGCTTTGACCGCTTTGAAACGTACTGATCGTGTCTATCTCCAAGCTGGTGAGGTATTCTGAATAGCTGACTCGCATAGCGAGACCTGAAATCTGAATAGAAGGAGGCCCACCGTGAAGATCGACCTCACCATGCTGCGAGGGCTCGAACGAGAGCGCGAAATTCCCTTCGATGAGCTGGCAAGCATCATCGAACAGGCCATCCATACCGCTTACATCAAGCATGAGGTCAATATTGGCAACCCTGAGCCTGCCGATGACCAGGTGCGTGTCAGTCTTGATCGAAAGACTGGCGCTATTAGTGTGCTCGTTCCCGAACTGAACGACGCCGGTGAAGTCATCGGAGAAGCGTTTGCAGACACTGAAGAGTTTGGTCGCATCGGTGCGAACGCTGCGAAACAGGTGATTAACCAGCGGTTGCGAGACCTCGGTGACGACCAGGTGCTGGGCCAGTTCAAAGATAAAGAAGGCCATATTGTGTCGGGCATCGTGCAGCAGGGCCCGAACCCGCGCATGGTCCACATTGATTTGGGCGACCTTGAGGCCATCATGCCGCCAGAAGAGCAGGTGCCCGGCGAGGAATACAAGCACGGCACCCGCCTGCGTGTGTATGTCACGAGCGTCTCGAAGGGGCTGAAGGGGCCGCATATCGTGGTTTCTCGCACGCACCCGGGTCTTGTGCGCAGGCTTTTTGAGCTTGAAGTGCCAGAACTTTCAGAGGGCTTGGTTGAGATCGTGTCGCTTGCTCGTGAGGCTGGGCACCGCACGAAGGTTGCCGTGCGAGCGAACCAGGCCGGTATTAATGCCAAGGGCACCTGCATCGGTGAGATGGGGCGTCGTGTGCGCGCGGTGATGAGCGAGCTTGGTGAAGAGAAAATCGATATCGTCGACTACTCACCTGAGTTGCCCACGTTTGTTGCGAACGCGCTTTCGCCTTCGAAGGTCACGGATGTTTTTATGCTGAACGAGCAACTCAAGCAGGTTCGTGCGCTTGTGCCCGATTTTCAGCTGTCGCTTGCGATCGGCAAGGAGGGTCAGAACGCCCGCCTCGCCGCCAAGCTAACGGGCGCAAAAATTGATATCCAACCAGACTCAATCATGAATGATTGAGTCGGATATCAATTTTTGCGCATTCGATGGAGCGCTTACTAGCGCGACAGCGAATGTGCTGAGAATGTGCATGAACGTGAGCTTGTAGAAGGCTGGTAGAATGATTTCGCTTCGGACATGCGTCGGTTGCCGTGAACGTGCGGCAAGAGATGTGCTCGTTCGGGTGGTATTGCATGATGGTCAGCTGCAAGGTGATGAGCGTGCGGCACTGCTTCGGCGCGGTGCGCGGGTTCATTCCACTGCTGAGTGTCTGAAACATGCGGTGTCGCGACGCTCCTTCGCGCGTGCACTGAATGTGTCGGGTGTACTCGACACAAGCCCTTTAGAGAACAGGCTAGAAACAACCATGGACAACTAATGAGCGGCTCAAAATGAGACCCGTCCGATAATCAATAGTTCTCGCCTGTCTGGCGTGAACTTCAGACAGGAGAAAAGTGGCTAACCCACGCGTACACGAGATCGCTAGTGAGCTCGGTGTCGACAGCAAGGTCGTTCTGGCCAAGCTGAAAGAAATGGGCGAATTCGTCAAGGCGCCCTCTTCGGCGGTTGCACCGCCCGTAGCACGTAAAGTCAAGGCCCAGTTGCAGGCTGAGGGTGTTGCAAAGCCAGCTGCAGAGAGCGGTTCTGCCGCTGCTGCCGAGGCTGCGCCTGCGCCCAAGAAGCCCACGCCAGGGCCTGCGAAGAAACCAGCAGCTCCTGAAGCTGCTTCTGCGAAGCCTGCTTCGGCGGCGAAACCAGCCCCTGAGGCTCCGAAGGCTGAGGCAACGCCTGCGGCGAAGCCTGCGCCTGCTGCCCAGACTCCGGCTGCTCCCACGCCTTCTGGGGTGAAGCCTGGCCCGAAGAAGCCAGCAGCGAAGCCTGCAGCATCTGGGGCGGCGAAGCCCGGTCCCGCGAAGCCAGGCCCGAAGCCTGGTGGCCCGCGTCCCGGTAATAACCCGTTTGCGAGCAGCCAAGGTATGGGTATTCCGCGCCCGCCGCGCCCGGGTAATAACCCGTTTGCGAGCAGCCAGGGCATGGGCACTCGCCCGAACCCCGGTAACATTCCGCGCCCCGCTCCGCGCCCGCAGGGTGCTGGTGGTCCAGGTCGTCCCGGTGGGGCTGGCCGTCCCGGTGGTGCTGGTCGTCCCGGTGGTGCAGGTCGTCCGGGTGGCGCAGGTGCCGGTGCCGGTGCCGGTGGCGCCACACCAGGGTTCGGCGCGCCCCGCCCCGGCGGTGGGTTCGCTGGTCGTGGCCGTGGTGGTCGTGGCGCAGGTACTGCTGGTGCGTTCGGTCGCGGTGGCAGCAAGAGCAAGGCTCGTAAGTCGAAGCGGGCAAAGCGGCAAGAATTTGAGATGCGCGAGGCGCCATCACTTGGTGGCGTCAGCGTACCTCGTGGTGATGGGGCAACGCCGATCCGTCTGCGCCGTGGCGCTTCGCTCGGCGACTTCGCCGAGAAGATTAACACCAGTGCGTCGAACCTTGTGACCGTGCTGTTTCACTTGGGTGAGATGGCGACGGCTACTGAGTCGCTCGACGAGGCGACGTTCCAGATTCTGGGCGAAGAGCTCGGCTACAAGGTGCAGATTGTTTCGCCCGAGGATGAAGACCGCGAGCTGCTTGAGGGCTTCGACATTGATATCGAGGCTGAGCTCGAAGACGAAGGTGACGACGTGCTTGAGGCGCGCCCGCCGGTGGTCACCGTCATGGGTCACGTCGACCACGGTAAGACCCGTTTGCTTGACGCGATTCGTCAGGCGAATGTGGGCGGTGGCGAGGCCGGTGGCATCACGCAGCACATTGGTGCGTACCAGGTGCATACGATGCATGAGGGTATTGACCGTGCGTTGACCTTCATTGACACCCCTGGTCACGAGGCGTTCACCGCCATGCGTGCCCGTGGCGCTCAGGTCACTGATATCGCGATTCTTGTGGTCGCTGCTGACGACGGCATCATGCCGCAGACCATTGAGGCGCTTAACCACGCCCAGGCTGCGAACGTGCCGATCGTTGTCGCAGTGAACAAGGTCGATAAAGAAGAGGCGAACCCGCAGCGGGTGCGTCAACAGTTGACTGAGTTCGGTTTGGTGGCAGAAGAGTACGGTGGCGATGTGATGTTCGTCGACGTGTCGGCGAAGAACAACATTGGCATCACTGAACTGCTTGATGCGGTGCTGCTTACTGCAGATGCGGGTCTTGACCTGCGGGCGAACCCGAACAAGAACGCTCGTGGCGTGGCGATCGAAGCCAAGCTCGATAAGGGTCGTGGCGCGGTTGCGACAGTGCTCATTCAGTCGGGTACGTTGCGGGTCGGCGATGCGATCGTGGCTGGTACCGCATTTGGTCGCGTGCGTGCAATGCAAGACGAGAACGGCGATGCTGTTGAGGTGGCGTTGCCGTCTCGACCGGTGCAGGTGCAGGGCTTGTCGAGTGTGCCGCGTGCGGGCGACAACTTCATTGTCACTGATGAAGACCGCACGGCCCGTCAGATCGCTGAAAAGCGTGAGGCTGCTGAACGTAATGCTCAGCTCGCGAAGGCCCGCAAGCGCATCAGCCTTGAGGACTTCACGAAGGCGCTCGAAGATGGCAAGGTTGAGTCGCTCAACCTCATCATCAAGGGTGACGTGTCGGGTGCGGTTGAAGCGCTCGAGGAGTCGCTCATGAAGATCGAGGTCGACGATTCGGTGCAGCTGCGCATTCTGCACCGCGGCGTTGGTGCGATCACCGAGAGCGACGTCGACTTGGCAACAATCGACAACGCGATCGTCATTGGCTTCAACGTACGACCTGACGTCAAGGCGCGTGAGCGTGCTGCCCGTGAAGGCATCGACATTCGTTTCTACAATGTCATCTACAACGCACTTGAAGATATTGAGGGTTCGCTCAAGGGCATGCTCAAGCCCGAATACGAAGAGGTACAGTCTGGTGTGGCCGAGATTCGCGAGGTTTTCCGCTCGTCGAAGTTCGGCAACATCGCGGGTGTCATTGTTCGCAGCGGCACCATTACCCGCAACGCGAAGGCGCGCGTCATTCGCGAGGGTGTGGTGATTGCCGATGGCCTCGCTATCGAGTCGCTGCGCCGATTCAAGGATGATGTCACTGAAGTGAAGACTGATTTCGAGGCCGGTATTGGCCTGGGCAAGTTCAACGATATTCAGATTGGT
>JAAZHL010000236.1 GCA_012510755.1 Leucobacter sp. | reverse complement strand
TGACGCAACACCGATGACGTTGAGCGACCCCGGCATGACGCTCTCGAAAGCCCATGCACGTCTACGACGCGACCCTCGAAGCGACACCTGGACAATCGAAGACCTTGGGTCAACCAATGGCGTGCAACTGTTTGACGAGACTCTGACCTCACGGGTGACGCTGACGCCAGGGCAACCAGCCACCGCGACATCGTTCATTGTGCTTGGCGACATGCGGGTACGACTTCAGCGACACCACCAAGGCGACATGCATCACAAGAGGTGACGCGACACTACGACGCCCACTGACGCGGCAAGGAATGTCGCGTCACCGACACGAAGAAGGACTGACCCAATGACTGCGACACGCGACATCACCTTTGCATGTGGACACACCGAGACACGCGACCTGGCGCACAAGCCAGCGGGCGACCGCGCCCGCTTCGCGGAATGGCTCGCGTCAACAAAGTGCAGCAGCTGCTTCAAACAGTCAAGCAAACGAAAACTCTCGGCAGAGGTAACGAAGGAACGCGCAGCCGTGAAAGAAGCTGCCCTTGCCGAGCAGGCCCGCTTCAAACTCCCCACGTTGACCGGTTCAGACAAGCAGTGCGCGTGGGCGCTCACTGTTCGCAGCGGTCTGTTACGCGCCGTCTACGAGGATCGCGTGCAATCAGGCGACATGGACGAAGAGGCCTTTGATGAACAGGTACTCCAGCCGACACGACAGATTGACTATGCGGGCTGGTGGATCGACAATCGCGAAGCGACAAGCGACACTCTTCTGGAACTGATCGCTGACCCCGGCGACAAGGCCACCCAGGGCTCAACAGAGAACCCCTACTAGCCGCAGGCCACCCAACCCAACGACGCGACATTGGCGTGCGACACCTCGGACGAGGGTGACGCCACGACATTGAACGTCACGCAACACACAACAGGTGCCAATGCCCCCGGCGACTCGCAAGAGAATCGCCGGGGCGTCAATGAAGCGACGGCCGGCGCGACATGGTGCGGCGGCGTCATGCCTGAACCTCGCAGAGTTCTTCCCAGTGCGTTGTGGCGCGACGCGAGAGCATGTCGCGACGCATATCCCATGCAGGTCGTTGCCGGAGGCCACCGAGCCCGACGCCTATTGTCCCCGCCCCATGTCGCTGGGTGATCGCGTCAAGTGTCGCGCCAAGCTGTCGCGTCTGGCTGTCGTCGCGGAAGAGCGACAGCGGTATCGTGGCGTCACGTCGCGTCAACCCGGTCAGGACGACGCCGGCGCGAACGTAAGGTGTCGCGTCGTGCACGTGCCGCGTCAATGCGAGTGTCGCCTTAGCGATGACGACAGGGTCGTCAGTGGGGACAGGCAGTGTGACGCTGACGCGGGGCGTGTGCGACGGCCCTTCTTTGTACCAGGCTGTCGCCGCCCACGCAGTTACGAACCCGGCGATTTGTCCGGCGTCACGAAGTCGCCCGCTGACTTGCTGCGCGTAGATCGAGAGGACTTGCGACATCTCTCGCGCAGTGGTGACCGGCTTGGAGAACGATCGGGAGAAGATGAGTTGATCTTTGTATTGTCGCGGAGTCGGTTCCAACTCGATGCAGGGGACACCCCTGAGTTCCATGACGGTGCGCTCGAGTACGACGGAGAACTTCTTTCTGATCCATTTTGCGTCAGCGTCTCGCAGCTCATCGGCAGTGTGAATGCCCAGCGCTGCCAGCCGTTTACCGGTTCGGTTCGCGACGCCCCACAGGTCGGTGACGTGTGTATGTCGCATGATGTGGTCGAGCTGGCGCTCGGAGTAACTACCAAGGTGGCAGACCCCGTTAAGTGTGAGGTCAGCTTTCGCGCCACGCGATGCGAGCTTTGCGAGTGTCTTGGTGCGGCCGATTCCCACCCGTACTGGAATTCCGACGCTGGCGAGTACGTCAGCACGTATGGCGCGGCCGACGTCGATCAGTTCTTGTGTCGTGCCTTTCAGCCCGATGAATGACTCGTCGATGGAGTAGACCTCTTGCCAGGCAGCGAACCGGCCGATGATGTGCATGATTCTGGCGGACAGGCTGCCATAGAGTTCATAGTTGCTTGATCGTGCAATGATGCCGTGGTGTTTGGCGTAGCCTTTCAGTTTGAACCAGGGGGTGCCCATCGGAATATTGTGGGCTTTGGCTTCACGATTCATTGCGACGACGCAGCCGTCGTTGTTGGATAACACCACGATGGGCGCGGTGTCGAGTCGTGGGTCGAATACTCGCTCACAGCTGGCGTAGAAACTCTCGCAGTCGACCAGCGCGATCATGCGTTCAGTCTCGTGAGACACGGTGCAGGCTCCTGGTGACTACTCCCCACACTCGAAGCTCTGACAGTTCTGCAAGTCGAAGGTTCGGATAATCGGGGTGCTCAGCGGCAAGCACGACCCCGCCAGTGGCCGGGAGCCTCAGCCGCTTCACAAGCATCTCACCATCAACGGCAGCTACGACCACATGACCATCAAGCGGCGCGATTGACCGGTCAACGATCAGCTCATCACCATCAAAAATTCCCGCTCGGGTCATCGAGTGGCCGCGCGCCCTCATCAAAAATGATGCCTGCCTGTTTGTGAACAACACCTCGTTGAGATCAATCTCATTGGTGCGGTAGTCCTGCGCGGGCGAAGGGAACCCGCATGATGCTTCTAGCTCTGAGAGTGGGATCAAGATAGGGGCGCTATCGGACACGACCGCCCAAGCTTTTACGACACGCACCACACACCCCATTCGAAAGTTTGTTCGATAAGAAGAGCGTAGTACATCACACTGACATCAAGCTCGCGAACAAATCAGCCCCAGCACCTACGCCTCGGAAGAAACGCAAATCACTAATAGGGCGATGTTGACGCGAAGTTAGAACACTTTTTTGAGCGGGCCCACGAGGACCGCGTCGCCTCCATCGCCAGCCACCTCGAGGAAATCACCGCAGCATACCGCGCCGCAGAGGCCGAGCTCCAAAAGGTCGAGACTATGCTGCATGAAGGCATGAGAGCCGCTGTAGACGCGGGTGTAAGTAAGTATCGGGTCGCTCAGATCGTGGGCGTCTCACAGCCCAAGGTTGCGAGAATCGTAGGCAAGGAGCCGAGCAATGAATGACCACCGGATCGTATTTCAGAACCCGCTAAACCCACCGCTTGCGAAACCGGACGCTGCACCGGCTGACGGCACTCCCAAGGCCAACGAGCAGCCGCCAGCCGACTACTTTGCAGCGGTACGCGACACCGTAGGCGACCCCAAATGATCGCTCGCGCTTTGGGTGCTGTCGGGGGCAAGAACCTCACCCCGGAAGACCTCGCAGACGGCAAGCTCGAAGAATGCGAGCGTCGAGAGTACTTGGGGGAGGGCGCCGACTGGGAAGCGGCAAAAGCGGCCGCGAATGTGCCGGCAGACACTCAGGTTCTCTACTGGTACCAAGTCGATTAACACTGGTGTAACGGTGGGGTGTAGCTTCACCTTTTATTGCGAAGCTCGGCTACTAGCCGCTCGAACTCTTCCCGGTTCACGACATGACCAACCCAGGCTTTAGACACACCCACTTGCTCAGCGATTTCTCGGTATGTGAGTCCTTGTGCTCGCAGCTCAAGAATCTTGGCTTTCCGATCCATGCCGGAAAGTGTAACCCGAATTGGTGCGCTGCCCGAGTTTCAGTAGCTGGCCGACAGCGTTCGAGAATGTGGGCGCGCAGCTGGAGTCGGGTGATGCGCCTTTAAGCAAGGGGGAGTGGGAGCAATCCGTCACTTGCGGTGAGAACTGCCCCTGAACCGGGGAACAGATCAACGACTTCGTCTTGGCCCGGGTCGTGTCCGAGTAGGGCGAGCACCCACCGTGTCCAGGCTTCGGGTTTCGCGCCAACGAACCTGTTTCGGGTCTGTATGCCGCTGTCGAGTACATCGTCTACGTCGAGACCGGTGCCGCGTGCAGTTCTACCGTCTGGGACTCGCACGATTACGAACTCCCAGAGGTGACGTATCCTGCTGCCGTTTGGGATCGCGTTCCCGCGTCGCCACACGGCGATCTCCGCGTGAGCGGGGATCGCCGGGGCGAGTGCAGCGAGATAGTCGGGGCTGCCTGCATATGCCCAACCGTCGAATTCCGTTTCGAGCCGTTCGAGCAGTTCGAGGTGTGTGTCGAGTTGATCCCATGTGGCGGCGTCTGGGTGCTGGTCAGGTTTGCCGCGTCCGTTTTGGTGCCCTCGGTGGGTGCCGTACCAGCGTTGAGCTCGTCTGTAATATGGCGGGTCGGCAATTGCGAGTTTCATCGTGGGTTTAGCTGCGTGGGGGAGCTTGTGGGTCGCGTTCAAAACTGATTGTGGGTTCCGCGAAGCCAGCGGCTGTGGCGATCGCGTCTAGCACGAGTCGGGCGTTCGCATGGTCGAGGCCGGTGACTGCGTCATTAAGTCGAATGCTGAGCCCGTCGATCAATGAGGCAGCGATCGCGAAGAGTCTCCGTTCTCCCCCGGAGTATGCTCCGCTTTCGGTAATGAGCGATTCGCAGTCGATCCAGGCGAACCCTTGGGTATCGGTTCCTATCCAGGGCGCGCGTGGGTAAACCGCGCGGCCGTGTTTGATCAGAAGCTCGACGCCAGCCATCTGCGAGTAGACGCCTCTAGCCCACTCGCGTAGCGCGTGTTCAAGTTCCTGCTGTGTGAGGTCTGATTGCTGGGTGACGTTCTCGTTGATTGTTTCCCATGCCATGTCGTACGTTCCTTTGCGTTCAGGCTGCAAGTGCAGCGATCTTGTCGGGTCGGAATCCTGCCCAGTGGAGGTTGTCGTCTACGACGACAACTGGTGCGGCGCTGTATTTGAGGTCTTCAGTGACGTATTCGAGTGCTGCAGCGTTCTCGGTAATGTCGATGACGGTGTATTGGATACCTTTGCTGTCGAGTGCCCGGTAGGTTGCGTTGCATTGCACGCAGTCTGGCTTGCTGTAGACGATGATGGTGTTCTCGCTCATGGTTCCCTCTCTGCCTTCGATGTGCGTTGCCGCGCTACTCTCAAAAACTCACTCATATTTCTTTTGCTGTGAAGGCACGTAGTGCCGTTCGGAGAACACTCGCCAGAGCGCCACGAGAGGGTGAGACCGCGCACGACAAAGCGCAGCTGCAGGCGGGCGAGGCTCCCCAGGCAACTATGCCCGCGCAGCGGGCGTGGTGGTGAAGTGGTGCGGCGGCGTGGGTTCCGTAGACTGCCGCAGGCTTCACAGCCAAAGAATCATTAGAAACCCCTTACCCGAAACCCGTATTGGGCACTTCAACTTTTGAGCTGAGCAATGCAATCAGTTGCACCGCCTGGTCGCTTGAAATCCGGGCGATGTCGACAGTGACTGATTGCTCTTCTCTTGCCCGAATACTTTGGTCTTTGTTGGAGGTGAACGACCGCGCCGCTACTGCGTTTACCACGGTACGTAGCGCGGTTTGATCCTTTGCCACATACGCACGGGTGGTGGCAATTGAGACGTGACCTAAGAGTTCTTGAACCGACACCAGATCGTGAGAGACAGCGTAGGCTCGGGTCGCAAACATGTGCCGGAGTTTGTGGAGCGTCCATTCAGCAGGTAGCACCATTCTGGCAAGCTGTGCCACCCTTCTCGGGGAGAGGTGCCCGTCAATATCCCCTGGGAACAGATAACCGTCAGGGTGCCTCGCGAGGTGATACGCGAGCTGATCTGACAGAGGAACGATGCGGGTCTTGCCGCCTTTCCCATGCACCCGCAGGGAGAAACCGTCGCTGGCTGGGATCAGGTCAGCAGTGTGGACAACTGCTATCTCTGCGCGCCGAAGCCCGTGCTCTCCAGCAAGG
>JAAZHL010000235.1 GCA_012510755.1 Leucobacter sp. | reverse complement strand
TAAGGCGATCAGCAGGCCGCCGACCAGTGCAATCACGGTTGCGGGCAACAGTGGCACTTCGAAGTATTTCAGCACGATACCGAGCAGGTACGCTCCACCGCCGCACGAGCGCGCGTGCCCGAATGCCAGCATGCCCGCGGTACCGCGCAGCATGTTGTATGAGAGGGCGAGCGCCGCAAACACCATGCACAGCGACAAGAGCGCAAGGCTTCCTGGCATGTAGGTGGGTGTCGGCAGCACGCCGGGAATCGAGATGTTGAGCAGTGGCAGCACCGCCATCAGCACCACGAGCACCACGCCCAGAATGATGGGCAGCTTGCGGCGCAACGCGCCGACCGAAGAAGTTTCGGTGTTCGTCACGATTGAGTGGGTCATGATTTCCTCCCCATCAAGCCCCTGGGTCGCACCAGCAGCACGACCGCGAGCAGAATCACGACGATGAAGTCACCGGTGCCGCCCAGGTAGAAGTTTGCGAACTGTTGCAGCACGGCCACGATGACCGAGGCGATCGCCGCACCTGCGAGTGAGCCGAGCCCGCCTACCACCGTCACGATGAACGCGAAGATCAGCAGGGTTTGGCCAAGGTGCGCCGAGACGTAGGTTGAGTAGTGCATGGCGAGTACGCCGCCGATGCCAGCCGCTGCGCCACCAATCGCGAAGACGAGCGTGAACGCCTTGCGCACGTCGATTCCGAGCGCGGTTACCATTGCACGGTTCTCAACACCCGCCCGAATGATCATGCCGTAGCGGGTCTTTCGCAAGAACACGACAAGCGCGATGAGCACGAGAATTGCAACGAGAATCAGTATCCAGAATTTGTTCGGAATGCTTGCGCCGAGCACGTTCGTGGTCTGCGACAACCAGCCTGGGCCCGTGATGTTGACCGCGTCTGCGCCCCAGATTCCTTCAAACAACGCGATCGATGCGAGTGCGAGACCTACTGTCACTAGCACTTGCTCGATGTGGCGTTCGTAGAGTGGCCGAATGAGAAACAGTTCGGTGAGTGTCGCAAAGACTGCGCCGACGGCCGCGCCGACCAGAATCGACGCGATGAATGACCACCAGCTCGTCGCTCCCAGTGCCTGGGCAACCTGCCAGCCGACCAGCGCGGCGAGCGAGAGAAACGCGCCGTGCGCGAAGTTCAGCACGTGCATCAGGCCATAGATCAGGCTGAGGCCCGAGGCTGCAAGAAAATACAGTGCGCCAAGGCCGAGGCCGGTGATCAGGGTCAATATCAGGGTGCTCATGAGTGCGCCTCCTCTTCGGCATGCACGCCAAGCAATTGTTTGGTGAGGCTTTCATCGTCGAGGATCGCGCGAGCCGACCCCGTGTGCACCACTCGGCCGCTGCCGATTACGATTGCACCGTCGGCCAAGCGACGAACCACCTCAAGGTTCTGCTCAACGAGCAGGATCGGAACGAGCTTTGACGCCTCGAGCAGCGCGTCGGCCACTTCGTTGACGATTTTGGGGGCGAGCCCCTTGGTGGGCTCGTCTACCAGCAAGATCTTGTTGTCGTTGAGCAGTGCGCGAGCGACCGAGACCATTTGCTGCTGACCACCCGACAGCGTGCCGGCAGCCTGATTGCGGCGCTGCACCAGATCAGGAAACAGTTCAGCCACGAACTCTCGACGCGGGTTGGCCTGCCGTTCGGCAAGCGCTAGGTTTTCGGCCACTGACAGCGAGGCGAAGACCTCGCGATCCTCGGGCACATACCCGATGCCCAACTGCACCAACTTGTGCGGCGGCATGGTGTCGATTCGGGTGCCGTCGAGCTTCACCTCACCCTTGCGTGAGATGAGGCCCATGATGCCGCGCAGCGTCGAGGTCTTCCCCGCGCCGTTGCGGCCGAGCACCGCGGTGATGCCGGTTGGCGGGACTGTAAACGAAACGTCTTCAACGACCTGCTGACCAGCGATGCTGCACTGCAGGTGTGAGACTTCAAGAATGGGGTTCATGCGGCCGTTCCTAGGTAGGCACTTTGCACTGTCGGGTTGTTCATGATCTCTTGCGGGGTGTCGTAGGCGATGATGTTGCCGAAGTGCATCACGGCGACCATGTCGACGAAGCCAAGCAGCACATCAATGTGGTGCTCGACCATCAGCACGGTGCACTGCTTTTCGCGCTGCATGTCTTTGATGTTCTGTAAGAGACCGGCGACGTCACCTGAGGCGACGCCAGCCATTGGTTCGTCGAGCAGCACAAGCTTTGCGTCGGTCACGAGCAGCACAGCGATCTCGAGCTTGCGCTTGTCGCCGTGCGAGATATCGCCCGCCTTGGTAAAGGCTTTGTGGTCGAGACCCACGATTTCGAGTGTCTCGTGTGCACGCTTGGTGGCGGCATCACCCGAGCTCGGAAACCGAAAAAGTGAGTAGTTGCCGCCTTCCGCGACCTGAGCGGCGAGACGCACATTCTCTAGCACGCTCAGGCCCGGAAAGTAGCTCGAGGTTTGAAACGTGCGCCCCAACCCCATTCGAGCCCGGGCTGGCACCGACGTCTTCGTGATGTCTGTACCGTGCATGTGCACAGTGCCGCTGGTCGGGGTGACCAAACCTGAGATCGTGTTGAAGAGCGTCGTCTTACCGGCACCGTTCGGGCCGATGACGCCCACGATGGCTCCCTCAGCGACGTCGAGGTTGACGTCTTTGAGAATCGTGGCGCCGCCGATCTGCAGGCCGAGGCCGTCGATGCGTAGGGCTGATGGGGTTGGGGTGTGCATGTTCTGCTACCTCACTAGGTTAGAAAAACCCGATTAGGGTGTGACCTGATCGGCAGGCACGACAGCGACGAGTTCGGGCGTGAAGCCGCCTGCGCCGTCAGCTGTGAGCTTGACCTGGTACATGTCTTGAATCAGTGCGTGGTCTGCAGCGCGAACCACGTTCGTGCCCTTCGGGCCCTCGAACTCGAAGCCCTCAAGCGCCGAGATCATGGCCTGCACGTCGCCCTGGCCCTCCTTGATCGCCTGCACGATCATGATGGCTGCGTTGAACCCGTCTGGAGTGAAGAGGTCAGGGGTGCCGCCTGCTGCCTCAACCGCTGCGACCATCTCATCGTTGATCGCGTTGCTTGGTGCGCCGGGGAAGTAGTGGTTCAAGAAGCTGATGCCCTCGGTTGCTTCGCCGTATGCGCCGAAGGTCACCGAATCGCCGAGACCGGTCACGACCGGCACCTGCTCGAAGACGCCCTGCTGGCTCATTGCCTGCCACATCGCGCCCGAGGTTGCGCCTGCCCATGCCACGAAGACGAGGTCGGGGCTTGCCGACAGCACCTGCTGCGCGAAGGGAGTGAACTCGGTCACATCTTCTGCCACGAGCACTGACTCAACGACGGCACCCTGGGCGCCGAGAATCGCGTCAACTGCAGCGACGTTGCCCTGACCAAAGGCGGTGTCTTGTGCGTAGACGACGACCTTCTTGCCGCTGATGTCATCGATGAAGGTACCGGCGGTGGCGACGTCTTGCGCGCTTTGGCGGCCTGACCGGAAAGTGTATTCGTTGACACCGGTCAGCGCGTCAGCTGCAGCGGGGCCAGAGACGAAGAGCACCTGGTTTTGCGCGGCCTGCTCTGCGAGCACGCCCGCAACACCTGACGAGGCGCTGCCGGCGATAATGTTGATGCCCTCACCGATCAGCTCTTTCGCAATGGTGACTGCCTTGTCGGGGTCGCCTGCATCATCACGGTATTCGATGTTGATCTTGGTGCCGTCAACTTCACCGGTGCCGTCGGTCGCATAGTCGAGACCTGCTCTGAAGCCGTCGAGGTACTGCTTACCGTAGCTCTCGAGCGGGCCGGTCTCACTGGTGATGACACCGACCGTGACCTCTGCCAGTGCCGCACCATCGCCGCCGTCGCTGCCTGCGTCTGCAGACGGCGCACACGCCGACATCACGAGGGCTGCAGAGAGCGCTGCAATGCCCAGACCTAGTTTCTTTGAAACGCGCATGCGCTTGCCTTTCGTCTTTGGAAGGGGGTTTATGAAACCTGATTCAGGTTACAAGATTAAAGTAGGCGTTGTTTCGCAGATCGTCAAGTTGGCGGGTTTTCTGTGACCGAGTCGTGATTTTTGATACCTCGGTAGCCTGCAATTGAAATATTCTTTTTAGGTTTCTGTGAAGTGACGAGGATCCGATGGCCGATCTCAGTACCCACCTCCTTGGGCGGCAGTTCAAGAACCCGGTCTGGGTCGGCGCTTCTGAGCTCACCATGGATCTCGGCTCACCAAGGATCTCGAGGGCATCACCGTATGCATCGATGCCGGTGCGGGTGCGGTGATTGCGAAGTCCATCAATAAGAACCCTGCGGCCTCAAAACAGCTCAATATCGCCGAATATGTATTTCTCGACGCTGTGCATCGTCCGCAGATTCAAGCGACCCCGGCAAACTCACTGTTCAATCGTTCAGGGCTCGCACAGGCACCGCTGGACGACTGGCTTTCGATGCTTGAAACCGCGCAAACAGCACGCTGTTGACACGCCTCGAGCGCGCAGCCTCGCCGCTGCGGTCGGAGATCAGCGCCCGGTCGGAGGTTTTGGGACTAGTCCTCCGACAGAAGGCCGATCTCCGACCGTAGTGGTGGCGGCGGTGGGGCGTGTGGGGCGTGTGGGCGGTGCTCCGGTGTGGCGTGGTGATGCGGCGAGGTAGTGCGGCGGGGCGGTAGTGCGGCGAGGTAGTGCGGCGGGGCGGTAGTGCGGCGCACTCTGATCCCGGCACAGTAGAGTGACGACGAGGGCGTCCCCGCATGGGCAGATGCGGAGACGCCCTCGTCAAACTGAGTGTCGGTAGCGCCTAGAGCGCACGCAGCACAATTGCGCTGCCCTGGCCACCGCCGCCACAGAGCGCGGCTGCGCCGAGCGATCCACTGCCGGCAGCAGCCAACTGGCGCGCCAACGTGCCGACAACGCGCGCCCCAGATGCACCGAGTGGGTGCCCGAGCGCGATCGCACCACCGTGCTGATTCACAATTGCGGGATCGAGCCCTAGCTCCTTCGTCGATTGCAGACCGACCGCAGCAAACGCCTCGTTGATCTCGACCGCAACCAAGTCTGACGCGCTCGCGCCGCCGTCAACCTTAGCCAGTGCCGCCGCAATGGCCCGTGCTGGCTGCGAGTGCAGCTGCGGGTCGGGCCCTGCAACAAACCCGGCAGCCTCGATGCGCGCAATGGGGTTGAGCCCCAGCCGCTCTGCGGCCGCATCGCTCACAATAACGAGCGCTGCAGCACCGTCTGTGATCTGCGAGGCACTGCCTGCGGTAATCGTGCCGGCTGCAGCAAATGCCGGTCGCAGGCCCCCCAGCGTCTCAGCTGTAGTCTCAGCGCGCACACCATCATCTGCCGACACCGCCGTGTCACCGCGGCGCGAACTGATCGTGAAAGGTTCGATTTCACCCGCCAAGAAATCGGCCGACGCAGCGGCCCGCTGGTGCGAGGCGGCAGCGAACTCATCCTGCTCTTCGCGAGTCAGACCGAGAGGGCGGTTGCCCTGCTCGGTCAGCGCGCCCATGCCGACCTGATCGAACGCATCGGTGAGCGCATCGTAGTCGAGGGTGTCAATCATCTTGGCGTTGCCGTATTTCGTGCCCGCGCGCAATGGAATCACGTGCGGTGCAAGCGACATCGACTCTTGGCCGACTGCCACGACGACCTCTGCCTCACCAGCGTTGATGAGCCGAGCGGCCTGCGCAACCGCCTCAGAGCCAGACAAACACACAACATTCAGCGTCTGCGCTGGCACGTTCATCGACAAGCCCGCAGCAACAGCGGTTTGGCGCGCAGTGTTCTGGCCGGCACCGGCCTGCAACACCTGACCGCCGATCACCTGGTCGACCTGGTCGGGCGACACGCCAGCGCGGGCGAGCGCAGCCTTCACCGCGTCTGCGCCGAGCACCGTGGCCGGCTGGTCAGCAAACTGACCATTGAATTTCACGAATGGCGTGCGAGCATAGCCCGCGAGCAATGCGCCCATCAGTTCTGCTCCTCTAATTCAACTGAAAATTCGGCTGCGGTGATCTCGCGCAGCTCATCAATGTCGTGCCCGGGCGCCACACGCTTCAAGACGAGCGCACCATCGACCACGTCGAACACGGCCCGGTCACTGATGATGCGGTTGACCACACCGGCGCCTGTCAGCGGCAAGGTGCATTCGGCCACGATCTTGGCGGTACCGTCTTTCGCAACGTGGTCAGTCAGCACGATGACGCGAGGAGTGCCCGCGACCAGGTCCATTGCCCCGCCCATGCCTTTCACCAGCTTGCCTGGAATCTGCCAGTTCGCGAGATCGCCGTTACCGGCAACCTCCATTGCGCCGAGAATCGCGGTCTGCACATGGCCGCCACGAATCATGCCAAACGAGGTTGCCGAGTCAAAGATTGACGCACCGGGAACCAGGGTGACGGTCTGCTTGCCCGCATTGATGAGGTCTGCGTCTTCGTCACCCTCATACGGGAACGGGCCCATGCCCAAGATGCCGTTCTCGCTCTGCAGCTTGACCTCGATACCCTCGGGCAGGTGGTTTGCCACCAGCGTGGGAATGCCGATGCCAAGGTTCACGTATTGGCCGTCTTCGAGTTCAGATGCAGCGATTGCCGCCATTTCATCTCTTGTCCACATGGGTTATGCCCCCTTCGAATCGGCGTCAGACGCGCCAGGCCGCGGGCGCGTGGTCACTTGTTCAATGTCTTTGGTCTGGTCTTCACACACCACGACCCGCTGCACGAAGACACCGGGGGTGTCGATGCGCTCGGGGTCGAGATAGTCGTCGCTCAGCGTCTCGACTTCAGCGAGCGTGATGCGGCCGCACATGGCTGCGAGAGGGTTAAAGTTGCGGGCCGTGTAGCGGTAGCGCAGGTTGCCCTCGCGGTCACCGATGTTTGCGCGCACCAGTGCCAGGTCGGCGACGATGCCGCGCTCAAGAATGTAACGACGCCCGTCGAACTCTGCCTCAGGCTTGCCCTCAGCAATCGGAGTGCCAACGCCCGTCGCGGTGTAGAAGCCGGGCACGCCGACTCCCCCAGCGCGCATGCGCTCGGCGAGTGTGCCCTGCGGCACAAATTCGACCTCGAGCGCACCGCTCAAGTATTGCTCGGCGAAGAGCTTGTTTTCGCCGACGTATGACGACAACACCTTTGACACCTGCTGGTTCTCGAGCAGCAGGCCGAGCCCCTTGCCGTCGACACCCATATTGTTCGACACGATGGTGAGGTTCTTCGCACCCGAATCACGCAGTGCGCGAATCAGGTTTGAGGGAATACCGCTCAACCCGAAGCCACCAACGGCGACAGTCATGCCGTCAGTCACTATTTCTGCAAGCGCTTCACTTGCAGTCCCGTAGATTTTTGATGCCACGCCGCCTCCATCGTCCATGATGTGACCATTGATTACTGGTGAGTAGATCGTAAGCTTCAGGCC
>JAAZHL010000034.1 GCA_012510755.1 Leucobacter sp. | reverse complement strand
TGCCGCTCAACGACACCGGCCGAGCCGAAGCGGCACGCACCGCCGAACTCTTGAGCGGCACACAACCACATGCCTGTCTCAGCCCTTGGACT
The DNA here is from genome assembly GCA_012510755.1 of Leucobacter sp. GTDB lineage: Bacteria > Actinomycetota > Actinomycetes > Actinomycetales > Microbacteriaceae > Leucobacter. The sequence continues at coordinate 3,098 of JAAZHL010000034.1, read as the reverse complement.
CGAACGTTTAGCTCTCCGCTCTCTCGCGCTATCGAGACCGCACAGATCTTGTCAGCAGCACTCCAGCTCAGCGAACCCCAAATCGAGCACACCCTGTATGAGCGCGACTTCGGGCCGGCAGAGGGGCTGCTCGTCGACGAAGCCCACACGCGCTGGCCAGGCCTCGACATACCCGGGGCAGAGTCACTTACCGAACTAGCGGGCCGCACTGCGGCAACGTTCGACCGGCTGCTGCACGACTCCCCCGGCTCCATCGTCGTCGCCCACGGTGCGATGATTCGTGCGGGGCTCACCCATCTGACTGGCTCTGAGATCCCCCGCATAATCAATGGCGAAGTCTGGATTCTCACCAGCGACGCCAACCGCTTTCGCACCCACCGACTCGACACTCAGCCCAGCTCGGCGCAACCACCCGCGCCTACTGCAGCGCAGAGGTGAGTCTGGCCAGGCCGTCAAGCAGCTTCGACGGTAGCGACTGCCTGCGCCACTCTTCGATCGTGAGCTCACGCGAATTCGCGTGATAGTACGCAGTGACCTCATCAAGATCACGCACGAAACTTTCGCCATGCACGACCATCGAGACCTCCATGTTGAGGTTGAACGAGCGCTGATCCATGTTCGACGACCCGACCACCGCGACCGAGTCGTCAATCGTGAAGTGCTTCGAGTGCAGAATGTAGGGCGGGCGAAACATGAAAATGCGCACGCCCGCGTCGAGCAGTTCTTCGTAATACGAGCGCTGCGCGTGATAGACCATCGCCTGATCGCCGATCTCTGACACAAAAAGTTCGACATACACACCACGAGCAGTCGCTGCTCGCAACGCGTGCATGATCGCGCCCTCAGGAATGAAGTACGGGCTCGTGATGCTGATGCGATGTTCTGCGGTATAGAGCAACGACACAAACACCTGCAAATTGTTTTCACGCCCAAAGCCCGGCCCACTCGGCAAAACCTGGCAATCAAGCTCGCCAGCAAACTGCACGAGGCGCTCTTCGTCGATCAGCTCGCGCATCGCCTGGCCGGTCTCGACATACCAATCGCTCAAAAACACGGCCTCGAGGCCTAACGCCGCAGGTCCTTCAACGCGCACCATGAGGTCACGCCAGTGCAGCCCGCGTTTGATATTTGACCGCTTGTTGTAGCTCGAGTCGACCAGGTTCTGCGAACCCATGAACCCCACCGTGCCGTCGATGACCACGAGCTTGCGGTGGTTGCGCAGATCAGGTCGCTGCCACTGCCCTCGCCACGGGCGCACCGGCAGCATGTAGGCCCACTCGGCCCCGATTTCATCGAGCATTTTCGCTGTTTGCTTGTAGCCGGGGTTGCGCACGGCAGAGACGTGATCGAGCAATACCCGCACTTCGACGCCACGCTGCACCACCTCACGCATCGCTTCGAACACATCTGCAGTGGTGTCGTCACACACCAAAATGTAGAACTCGACGTGCACGTAGCGTTCGGCCTGGCGAATCGCCGCCGCGATATTTGCGATCGATATTTCGTAGTCTATGCAGATCTCGGCATGGTTGCCGCGCACCATTGGTTGCGCGCCGAGCGACCGGCCGAGCACCACAGCGTTTGACACGCCACCCGGCAGGCTGCTCAACTCGGTGCCGAGCACGAGTTCTTCGCGATCGGCGATTGTCGCAATTTGGCGCATTGCCGCTTCTTGTTTGCGGCGGCGCTTCTTTGGCAGATTGTTGCCGCCGATCAGCAAAAAGAGCAGCAGCCCCGGCACCGGCAGCCAGAAAATGGCCATCAGCCACGCCATGCCTGCGGTGGGGCGCCGATTGCGGGGCACCACGAAGAGCGCACCAATACGAATGACGTTGTCAACGATCAGCACGAGGCTCGTGTACAGAAGCGGCCAATTAATTGAAGCCCAAAATGCGTCTTGCTCGCTCAGAGTGAGCAACATTTCAGGCCCGTGCATGTGGCTAGTCTATGGGTTTGCCTATGCTGTTTCCGAGAAAATCAGCGCGAGACACCTTGCGCAGAGGGATTGTCAGTCACCGGGCGGCCGCTGCCTGTCGCACCTCTCGCGTTCGTGACGCGTCTGGCATCGCTTCAGATCAGCTTATTCAGACTTGGGAGGCAACCCGAGACGGGCACGCTCTTCGGCTTCCATCTCTTTGTAGATACGTCGCTCAGTGCGATCGGCACGCAAAATCATGCGCAGCACCACGGCGAAAAAGACGCCAATAAGAACGGTCGGAGTCACCGACCAAAGCGCGTTCGCCCACCAACTATCCATGATTCAGCAGTCTAGCTTTGACGCCTCGGCGGTTCCTGTGCGTCTAATGAATGACGTGCAGGGTTAGACCGGTTCGACATGCGGCCATAGCGGTTGCTGTGCGTCTAATGAGTGGCGCGCGGCTCGAGCAGATGACCGTCAAAAAAGCCTGCCAACTCGTCGTGTGCGTTGAGTGGCAGCACAGCTGCAACATACATATCTGGGCGCACCACGACTACAGCGCCGTCGGCGCTCACCCCGCGCTGCGCAAAGATGTCTGTGCCGAGCCCGCCAGCAAAGATCTTATTGAGGTCGACAAGGGCAAATGGCCCCTTCACCGGCTTGAAGATTGCGGGCACATCACCCGGTTCAACCTCGGTGTAGGGCTGCTGGTAGACCACCTTCACGTCGAACACCGCATCGGCATCGGCTGAATCTGTGGAGCTGTAGCGGACATAGGGCGAGTTCTCGGCGTTCACGAACCAGTTCGCCCACTGTGTCACCGCAGAGTCGGCTGCGGTCGCAGGCTGCGCATCAGCAAACACGTAGATTCTCCAGCGCCCGTCGGCCTCATGCAGGTGCCCAAGGTGCACGGGATTTCCGTCACTACGGCGCACGACCTCTGCAGATTTGAACCGCTTACCGATTGGAAATCCGGTTGCGAGGTCTTGGTGTTCAGCACCCGCCACAATCATCGAGGGCGCGTATTCGGTCTTGAACCCGTTCGAGAACTCTGCTCCCTGCACATAGAACCGCTCAAGCTCGGTCGGGTCTGGCATTTCATCTGCGCGGGTTGCCATGAGCGTTGACCAGACTTTGTCGAACTCAATCAGGTCTCGGGCGGTCTCGGCCCGCTCAGCAG
>JAAZHL010000234.1 GCA_012510755.1 Leucobacter sp. | reverse complement strand
CGATATGGTCGCGCAACACATCACCGTTATCACGGTCGTCAAAGATGACTGACTTCGAATTGCCCTGCACCGCGCCCACCCGAACCGTGCCGTTTGATTCAAGGGTGGCAGGGCCCACGAAGGTCAATGCGACCGCCACGAGCGCGGCAACTGCTGCCCAGCCGATGGTCAGGCGCGTGCCGAGCCGCTTCGCGGTAAAAATCAACGTCACGGCGAGGGCCGCGAAGCAGGCAAGCACTCCGCTGAGTCCGGCAAACCCAAGCCATGACACCAACGCGACGAAAGGACTATCTGCGGCGGTGTGGGCGAGTCGCCCCCACGCAAAACCGCCGTAGGGCCACGTGCTCTGCAGCTGCTCGCGGGCAACCCACAGACCCGCAACTGCGAGCGGCTGTGCGACGACCAGAGCGATCGTGGCAACACGGCTATCGCTGCGCAGCGACCACACGGCGAGACCACGCGTGGTCAGCGCTGCTACGAGGCCGAAGAGCGCAAACCACGCGATCATGACCGTCGAGAGCGCGAGCCACGGGATCGGGCCCAGATAGAGCGACAGCCACGAAATGTGAGGCAGCCAGAAGGCGGCCCCTGCGACCGCGCCAACCAGCAGCCCGAACGCGGTTCGCTGCTGCCACAGGGCCGCAAGCACGAGCACGGCCCCGAGCAGAGCCGCTGGCCACCACTCGAACGACGGGGTGGCGGCATCAAGCCCGAGCCCACCGAGCACGGCCATCGGCAGCGCCGCCCATCAAGGCAGCGAATATGGCCGACCAACCTCGTGACGGGTGGCGCCATCGGCTTGCTGGCGGGAATCACGGGAAGCGGCGCCAGGGTCGTAACGGGAAGCCACGTCGATTTCGCGACGGGAAGCCGTGCCAACGCCGCGATGATCAGAAGAACTGCGAGTCATGCCGAACTCGAGGCCTCAACAATGCCACGGCGAATCTTACGTTTGGCTTCGCGGGCGAGCTTCCCGAGTTGACCCAGCCGGTCGACATCAACTTCGGCGTGTTCAGTTGCTTGGGCGATCTGATCGAGCAGATCGATGGTTTGCTTGGTCCAACGCACGAAGTCGCCAGCCCCGATCTCGGCTTCTTCGAGGGTGCGAGAGAAACTCCAGCCGTTCGCCCACCCGTGCATGGCTGCTGCGAGCCCCGCATGAGGAGCGTCAGTGCCGCCAAGCTTGTGCCTGTCGTCGAGTGCCTCGAGGTCGTTCCAGATGTCGAGGGTGCGTTCGAAGGCGACGCGAAACGGCCCAGCGGGCCAGCGCCCCTCGGGTTCTTCGTCGCGGCGAGGCTCATAGGTCAGGGCGCAGCAGAGCGCGGCGAGGCCGGCTGCGTCGATCGTGCGCCACGCGTCTTCGCGCAGGCATTCGGCAACGAGCAGGTCGCGCTCACCATAGATGCGTGCGAGCAGTTTGCCCCACGCAGTAGTCAGGTCAATAGGATCGCCCGCACCGCTCACGCCAACAGCGCCATGCGCACCGGCCGCGCCCGAAGCATCACCGGCGGCACCACGGCCAGCCCCGGCAGGGTGCAAATATTCCAGCTCGGTCAGCTTCGCGACGACCCGCTCAAAGGTGCGGGCTATGCCCTCGCTGCGCGCGGCCACACGCCTGCGCCCGCGCTCGATCTGTCGACGCAGCTTTCTGGCCCGATCTTCCCACCGTTTCTTGTCTGAACCGGTCGCTCTCGCGGCGGCACGTTCGTAGCCGGCGAGTGACTCCTGTTCGGCCCGCAGTTCGCGGGCCTGGTCGACGACCGCGCGGTCCGCTTGAAACTGGGCAAAGCTGAGTTCGAGCGTGTCGCGCGCGTGCATGATCGACATGCGTTGCAGCAAGTTCACGGCCATGTTTGGGGTCGGTTTGAAACTCGATTTCACAGGAAAGGATCGCGCCGACGCAAGATGTGCCACCGCCTCAAGGTCGAGCCCATCAGACCAGACCACGACGGCGTGCCCCTCATGGTCGATGCCTCGCCGCCCGGCTCGGCCGGTGAGCTGCGTGTACTCCCCCGATGTCAACGGCACCCGCTGTTCGCCGTTGAACTTTTCGAGCTTCTCAATCGTCACTGATCTCGCGGGCATGTTGATGCCAAGCGCGAGCGTCTCTGTCGCGAACACAAGTTTGACGAGACGTCGCTGAAAGAGCAGTTCGACGGCAGCTTTGAACTGCGGCAACATCCCTGCGTGGTGTGCGGCGATGCCGCGCTCAAGCCCCGCCACCCAGGTGCTGACGTCGAGCACGCGCAGGTCTTCTTCGCTCAACCCCGAAATGGCCATATCGATGACCCGGCGAATCTGGTCACGCTCTTCGCGCCTGGTGAGCCGCACTCCTTCATAGAGGCACTGCTGCACGGCTTGGTCGCAGCCGTTGCGGCTGAAGATGAAGACGATGCCGGGCAAGAGCCCCGTCTCGTCGAGCGCACGCGCGATATCGGCGCGGCGAATGCGTGGAGCCCGCCTGGTCGGCGCGCGGCCCCTGCTGCGGTCGCGGTTCGAACGATATCGCTCATATCCGTGGCCATCGTGGCCGTGTTGCCGGCCACCGCGCCGACTGTGATCGCGCGCTCGGCGATCCTCGTGCCCGCTTCGCCCGCCGCGCCCGCCATCTTGCCGGCCGCCGCCGCCGTCGCCACTGCCGCCACCATCGCTGGCGCCACCCGTCCGCCCCAACCGCCGCAGCTCAGGGTTCAACCGGCCGCGCTCGGCAAGCTCGCCTTCGCGGTCAACATACAGCGGAACCAGCGCCTGTTTCGTCAGCACGTGCTGGTACAGCGGCACGGGCCGGTGCTCGCTCAAGATGACGTCGGTGTCGCCGCGCACGGCGTGCATCCAGTCGCCGAACTCTTCGGCGTTTGACACCGTCGCTGACAGCGAGACCAGACGTACGCTCTCGGGTAGGTGCAGAATGATTTCTTCCCACACGGCTCCGCGCCACCGGTCGCCGAGGTAGTGCACCTCGTCGAGCACCACGAACGCCAGATCATCGAGCGCCGAGCTTTCGGCGTAGATCATGTTGCGCAGCACTTCGGTGGTCATCACGACGATGGGTGCGTGCCCGCGCAGGTTCACGTCGCCGGTGAGCAGCCCGACCTCGTCTTCACCGTATTCGGCGCACAGTTCGCGAAACTTTTGGTTCGACAGGGCCTTGATGGGGGCCGTGTAAAAGATGCGGGCGTCGGTCTCTCGCCGCGCAAGGTACACCGCGAACTCTGCGACGGTGGTCTTGCCCGAGCCTGTGGGGGCGGCCACGAGCACGCTGCGCCCCTCTTCGAGACGTTCGCAGGCGGTGCGTTGAAACGTGTCGAGCGAGAACTTCAGTTTTGCCGCGAAGGCGTCGAGCGCGGGGTGGCTCGTAGCTTGGTCGTCAGTCACGCGAATCACTCGCTCGTTTCTGGTTCGATGCCGTATTCGGCGAGTGCAGCGGCCTGGCGTTTGTCAAAGATGTGATCGTGCCACATCGCGACTCCGGCCGCAATGAAGTAAAGCACCACTATCGGCGCAGCGAGCAAGAACATGCTCATGAGGTCGGCTGCGGGAGTGGCGATCCCCGCAAAAAGAATGATGAGCAGGATCGCGATGCGCCAACTCTTCAAAATCGATTTGCCGCGCACGATGCCGAGAAAGTTCAGCAGCACGAGCAGCACGGGCATCACGAAACCGATGCCGATGGCGAGCAGCAGTTTGGTCGCCATGTCGAGGTAGGCGCGGGCGGTGAGCTGAAACGCGTCTTCGAGCGGCGTGAAGATCGCCATGAGTCGCACGATGTTGGGCAGCACCATCCAGCCCGCATAGATGCCGACCAGAAACAGCGGAACCGCAGCGCCCAGAAAACCTATCGCATAGAGCTTCTCTTTGCGGGTGAGCCCCGGCACGATGAATGCCCAAATTTGGTAGAGCCAGACCGGGCTCGCGATGAGCACGGCAATGAAGAGCGAGATCTGCACGCGCGTGTCGAAGCCGCTGGTGACGTCCGTGTGCTGAATGATTGCCGTGCGGCCGCCGATCTGCAGGTCGAGAATGGGTTGCCGCAGCACGTCCCACACCCACTCCGACAGCAACCAGCCGGCTACGAGCGCCACGACAATCGAGATCGCGACAATCATGAGTCGGTTGCGCAGCTCAACGAGGTGCGCACCAAGACTCATGCGCCCCTCTGCGTTTCTGCGCCCGCGACTCTTCTCTGCCACGTCGTTAGTCTAGTGGCGTGTGGCTGAGGGCTCGCGCGTGGGTGGTGGTGGCGGCGTTGGCGGCGTTGGCGGCGTTGAGGGCACGCTCGTGGGTGGCGGCGGCGGCCGGGGTCAGGCGTCGTAATGCGCGAGGGCGCGTTCAGCCCACTGTCGCACCGCTTCGCGAGCAGCAGCAGGCTGTTCGATGATGACGTCGCCGGGAGCCGCTTGCACCACGCGGATCGCTGCCGCCGCATGACGCAGTTCAATCGTGGCCCGCACCCACCCGACCTCGTCTTCTGCGATGATCATCGGCAGAAAATCGGCCAGCCGGTGGCGCGCAGACAACCGCATCTTGACGGTGGCGAGCAGGGGGTCTGCGCCGAGGTCAGCCGACGCGTCGCCGGTGGCCGGTGGCTGAGAAGCGGCGCCGACAGTAGGTGGCTGAGACGTGTCGTCTGGCGCGGTGTGGCGGGGGGTGTCGTTCGGGGCGGCGGGTTGCGTGTTCAGGTCGCGCATGCGGTCGACCAGAAAGGTGCGTTCGGCGTCGCGCTCGAAGCAGAAGGCCCGTAGGTACCAGGCTCCCCCGGACTGCCGCAGTTGAATAGGTCGAACCGAGCGCATCGTCGACTGGCCACCCGCATCACGGTAGCTGAACCGCAACTCGCGCGACTGTTCGACCGCGGTAGCGACCAGCTGCAGGTTGCGGTCAGATGCGTCGGCGCTCACCGAGACCGAGGCCCTGCGACCATCTACCTGCTGCACCTCAGAAAGCTTGTGTGCAGTGCTAGCGGCAACTGCTTGCATGGCGGCGGGCATGAGCGGCGTGAGCGCGTGCAACCCGGCGATGAGAGCCGCCGTCTCGGTGGACGAAAACCGCGGGGTGTCATCGACTGCGACCACCTGGGTGAGACTGACAAGGTCGTGCTGTTCGAGCGCCTCCCAGTCAATGTCGAAGAGATCTTCGTGCTGATAGGTGAGCGTTTCACCGGGCACTCCGGCGACACCGAGAAACTGCACCAGCTCACGCATGGTCTTCGGCGAGACGTCGAAAAGGTCAGCGAGTTCGGT
>JAAZHL010000233.1 GCA_012510755.1 Leucobacter sp. | reverse complement strand
AGATTGGGTTGCAATGTGTGAAAGGGGCGAGGATCCGGCGTCACCCGCAGCGCAAGACTTGGCTGCTCGCCACGTGGCCTGGTTGGCGAGTGTTCCTGGCGTCCCAGGGCAGGGTAAGGGGGCAGACTTTGCGCGGTACGTGCGTGGCCTAGCAGAAATGTACGTCGCTGATGAACGTTTCGCGGTGAACTACGGTGGTGTCACGGGTGCGAAGTTTGTGCGTGACGCTCTGCACGCATACCTTGGGTGAGCACCTTGCGGTGACCTGCGGTGTGACGGGGCTGACCTAGTTGGTGCCGACCCGCAACTGCTCGTCTTTTCGCGCCAGATCGATGCGCTCTTGCTGCTCAGGTGTGCGCTCAAGGGCCGGCACCACCGTATGCTGATCGGTCACGATGACCACATCGTGGTCGACATGGTCAGCCATTGCGTGCACGGTGTCGATGAAGTCACGGCGGCGAATCGCGTCGAGAATGCGCGCGTGGTCGCGCTCCATCTCGCTTGCCGTGCCGATGTTGGCCAGGCGGCCGCGGTGAGCGGGCGTGCGCAGTTGGTCGTTCGTGCCCGCATACAGCGCCGCGAGCAGGCGGTTCTTTGCCGCGTCAAACAGCAGACGGTGAAAGCGGCTGTCAAAGGCGCTCGACTCGCTGCCGTTCATCAGCACCGGGCAGCGGGTGCAGCCCTTCTCTTCGATCATCGCCTGCTCAAGCGCAACCAAATCTTCGTCGGTGCGATGCAGCGAAGCCTGCTGCGCCGCTTCGATCTCGAGGGCCCTGCGGTAGCTCAGGATCTCTTCGAGGGTGAAATCGTTCAAGAATTCGTTGAGCAGCGTGCTCGTCGGTGCAGCGGAACGCACAAACGTACCCCGCCCGGGCAGCGTCTCAAGCATGCCGATCGAAGCCAGCGAGCGAACCGCCTCGCGCACCGTGCTGCGGCCGACACCGATCTGTTCGGCGAGCTCGGGTTCGATGGGAATGCGGCTGCCGACCGGCCATGCACCAGTCGTAATATGACGCCTCAAATATGCGAGCGTGGAGCGGGCACGCTCTGAGCCAGTAGTCGCTGTAATTGCCACGGGGCACCTCCTGACACGAGTCTGCGCGCCCGAGCACAGACTGAAGTCAAGTATACCGAGCCAAGGTGAACGTTTGGATCGGCCCCTGGCACATGCGGCCGGCGTGAGGAGGTCATAGGCTGAGACCATACGTGCGAACACACGAACGGCCCGTCACACATTGGCATGACTCGGGGCCGTCACTACTACCGCAATCTTGAGGAGCAACATGGCACAGGTCAAACAACGCGCCACCGTCGAGCGAATGCCCGCTTACGTGCAGGGCAAGACTGTCGAGAGCGCCGTCAAACTCTCATCTAACGAGAACCCCTACCCGCCCCTCGATTCCGTGCTTGAAGCGACCAAAGCACAGCTTGAGAGTTTCAGCCTCTACCCCGACATGGGTGCGGTTGCGGTACGACAACGCATCGCTGACCATCTTGGTGTGCAGTTCGACGAGGTGGCAGTGGGTGCCGGTTCGGTAGAAGTTGCGCAGCAACTGATCAACGCTTCAGCCGATGAGGGCGATGAGGTCATTTTCGCGTGGCGCTCGTTTGAGGCATACCCGATCCTCGTGCAAATCGCTGGTGCAGTGCCCGTGCCCGTGCCGCTCACCGCAGACGAACGCCACGACCTCGCAGCCATGGCCGCCGCTGTCACCGAACGCACCCGACTCATTTTTATCTGCACGCCCAACAACCCGACCGGCATGACCGTCAGCGCGGCCGAGATCGAGACGTTCTTGCAGGCAGTGCCAGACGATGTGCTGGTCGTCATTGACGAAGCTTATGTGCACTTCGACAACGCCCCAGCCTCAGCTGACGGCATCGACTTCTTTCGCCGCTACGATAACGTGGCCGTGCTGCACACGTTCTCGAAGGCATACGGTCTTGCCGGGCTGCGCATCGGATACGCGGTCGCACCGGCGCGGGTCGCGCAACACCTACGCAGCGTCGCCGTGCCGTTTGGCGTGAGCGCGCTCGCCCAGACCGCCGCGATTGCCTCACTCGACGCAGAAAGCGAATTGCAGCAGCGGGTTGACCTGATCGTTGCAGAGCGCGGCAGAGTCATCGCCGAACTGCGTGCGCACGGCTGGCAGCTGCCTGAGTCGCTCGGAAATTTCGTGTGGTTGCGCACGGGCGAACGCACGCCCGAGATCGACCAGACACTGCGCGAGCATGGGGTAGTCGTGCGCGCCTTTGGCGTCGAAGGCATGCGCATCACCATTGGTAGCCCAGAAATGAACGACCGCTTCTTGGCGGCGATTTCACACATTCAACCCGTTGCGTAAACCGCGCGCCCTGCGTGGGTGACGGTGGCCAGCTTCTACAGTTGAGCTATGAACCCTGAGCACGATACGGGGCGCGCTGGCGTGCACGAAACTGCAGCGATCGCAGACGCCGCCGCCGCACGGGCCCTTTCGTGGTTGGTGCTGCTCGGCATCGACCTGGACGAGCCCGGATTGCCAGAGGTTGAACGACCACGCTCGAGCACACCGAATGACCTCTTAGAAGGTGTGCGCGACGACTCAGAAAGCCTTGGGTTTGCCCGCAGACTGCTCGAAGCGGTCATGGGTACGAGCGATGCCTTTGCGGCAGCACTGAACCTGCGTGACATGTCACGCGACCTGCCGTCGAACATGCCCGTCGTTGAACGCATCGCTGTGCGCGCGGGGGGCCTGGCATCACTCGGTCTGCCCTGGGCCGTTCTGCCCGTCGCCCGCAAGTGGTTGCGCGAACGAGTGTCGCACCTCGTGCTCACCGCAAAACTCAGCGAGATCGCAGAGGGCGTGATTTCGACCGTTGAAGTGCGCGATGCACTGCGCGACCGTAGCCCCGAGCACACGACCGTCGCGCTCAGCGGTGTGCGACTGCTTGGCAATGCTGGCGCCGAATCAGAGGTGCAGCGGCTCATCACGCTCGCGAAACTCGACGAGGTGACGCACCTGAGCGTCGACGTAAACCGGCTTGCCACACCAAGCATGAACGGCGCGTGGGCACTCGACAGCGATGCCCAAACAGGCTCGGCCCGCTTGCGCGAGTTGCTCAACGTCGCACAGGCGCACGGCACCGCGGTGACACTCGAATCGAGCGACTACCGCAGCGCATTGCTCGCGCCACAACTGCTGATTCAGGCGCTGAGTGCTACAGGTGATGGCGCAGACCTGTCACAGGTGAGCGCCGGAGTGAGTTTGCCAGCTGAGCTGCCCGAATCGCTGCAGGCAGCACAGGCACTCATGCAGTTTTCACGGGTGCGCACAAAGAATGGTGGGACTCCCCTCGAAGTGGTGATCGGTGTCGCCGGTCTGACCGCTCGCGAGCAAATTCACTCCATTCTGTCGGGCCATGCGGTCAGCACCCTCGACACCGCTGCCGAACAGTCAGCTCAATTGCTGCGAGTGCTCAAGGCCCTGCTTCTGGCAGGTGACAGTGTGCGGGCAGTGGTAGCGAGCGAAGACGTACATCTGCTTGCCGCAGCCACCGTGCTCGCTCAGGCTGCGGGTCAACACATTACCTTGCAGCTTCGTGCAGGGGTTGCCGCAGAGCTTGAGGCGGCTGCACGCGAGCATGGGTTCGCCGTGCGACACAGACTGCCGCTCGTGCCAGCAAAGGAATTCAGTGCGGCGGCAAGCTACCTCATCGCGCTCGCCGCAGAAACTTCACGAACAGACTCGGTGCTTGTGCGTACAAGAGCATTGCTCGCGGGCGAACCGGGGCAGTTCGCGGCAGGCACTCTTCGGCTTCGAGAAGCCCTGCAATCGGCTACACAACTCGCGCCCGAGAGTCATCGCGTGCAGCACCGCGAAGTTGAATGGAGCGACGACGCTCGCGATACGACCGCGTACTATCGGGCGCCCACCGAGCTGCATCGCATCGACACCGGTGGCTTGACCGCGGCTGTGCTCGGCCTGACGCGCGCACACAGCGGAGCAATCACCATGGAGGTGCTCGGCGACATGCTGCGAGTGCCCACGATCTCGGCCACCGGCTTTGCGAACGAACCAGACACCGACCCGAGCAGGTTTGATAACCGCAGCTGGGCTCGCAGCCTGCTCGCCCGTGCGAAACGCAGCGATATTGGTGTGGCGGGCGCGCAGCAGGCGAGCGAGCGGGGCGAAGAGCTTAGTGAAGGCTCTGGTGACAGCTCTGGCGAAGACCACGGCGAGCTGCTTGGTCGTGCGCTCGTTGCGGGTGAATCGTGGCGTGACCTTCGTGCGACCGAGCGTGGCACTGCGGTCGCGCGTCTTGCGCTCGGCATCGCCGCCGCCCGCGATCAACTCTTTGAAGTGCTTGCCGCAGAATCTGGCGCACCGGCCCCGGTGATCGACGCAGATGTGAGCGGCGCGGTAGACGCTGCAAGGTATTTGGGGCAGCTCGGTGCAGGTCTCGGGGCCGTGCGCGGTGCACGGTTTGACGCGGATCGCATGATCCTCGTAGTTGCTGATGCCGGAGTGCCGCTCGCTGAACGAGCCGAGGCGGTGTGCGCAGCTCTCGCAACTGGAGCAGCCGTGACGCTTGTCGCTCATCAGAGCGTGGCCCGTTCGAGCAGTGTGCTGCTTGACGAGCTGCGGGCGAATGGTGTGCCAGACGGTGTCGTGAACCTGGTCGTGGGCGTCGATCATGTGGCGTTGGCAACGCTGATTGCCGCAGATGTTCGCGTTGATCGCGCAATCGTGATCGGACACCGGGACACTGCTCGAGACATGCTGCGTCGCAGACCTGACCTGCGAATTGAGGGCAGATTCCGTGTACCCGGCGTGACAGTCATCTCGCAGAGCGCTGACCCCCAGCTCGCTGCACGGCACGCACTCGTGTCGGCGTTCGGGACACACCATGCGAGCGCAGATACGGCGCGGGTTTTGGTGCTGCTTGGCGCTGCAGCTCGTTCGCAGTCGATCCGCGGCGCACTGGTAGACGCTATTGAGTCGATGGACATCGGGCATTCGGCGCGGCCAGGTGACGGCGATGCGCTGGCGTTCGAGCTCGGGCCACTGCCCGAACCGCCGAGTGCAGCAGGGTTGCGTGCGCTTGCCCAGCTCGATGCCGGTGAACAGTGGTTGGTCAAACCGAAGCGGCTCGACAAGCAGGGCCTGCTGTGGCGCCCAGGTATTCGCACCGGGCTTAGCCGAGACTCTCGATTCTGGAACGACGCGGTGGGCGTGCCGGTCATTGGCCTGCTTGCGGCGCACACCATCGATGATGCGATCTCATTGACGAATCGTCTCGGTGGAGGAGGCGTTGCCGCGCTCGAAGCGAACGACCCGGGCGAGACGTTGCCCTGGCTTGAACACGTTCGTGCGGCTGCGATTTCGCTTGGTCGCCCGACCACCCACACTCGCGTTGAGCGTCAGCCCGTCGGCGGTTGGGGTGAGGCCGCAATGGGTGCTGAACTGCTCGCTGGCGGGCCCAGTCGCCTGCTGACCCTCGGATCATGGTCGGCTTACGAAGGCACAGCCAGCTCGACGCTGCACCTGCGTGGGTTGCGGCCAGAAGTGCGGGTGCTGATCGAGGTCGCGCAGGCATCACTTGATTACCCGAGCTTTGACCGAGTGCGGCGGGCGGCGCTGAGCGACACCCTCGCATGGCGCACCGGATTGGGCAAGGCTGAAGACGTGTCGGGGCTTGGTGTGGAGCGCAACCTCTTGCGACACCGGCCAGTGAGCACGCATCTGAGGTTGGCTGAGTCGGCGCCCATTGCCGAGTTGATTCGAGTCGTGTGTGCGGGCCTGGTCGCCGGGGCGCCGATGACGGTTTCGACCGGGGTGGTGCTGCCGCCAGAAGTGAGCGAGTTCTTGGCGATGCAGGGCATCACGGTGTCGCTCGAGCGCGACGATGCGTGGCTTGAGCGGGTGTCGGTGTCGGGGCCGGGTGACGCAGAGAGCCCGGCCGCCAGGGTGAGACTGATCGGTGGTGATCGGGTGCGCACGGCCGAATGGCTGGGTGGCCTTGGTGATGTGGCGCTGTTCGCGCAGCCCGTGACGATGGCTGGGCCGGTTGAGTTGCTGGCCTTCGTGCGTGAACAGTCCGTGTCGATCTGTGCGCACCGGCATGATCTGGCGATGCTGCCCGCCGGTGTGGGCGGATACATTGCCGAGTTGCAGGGGCAAGCGTCGCGCTGAGAGTGCGCGGCGCTTTCCTCACCTTCCCTTACCTTTCCTCACCTTCCCTTCCCTTCCCGTTCCCATCCACTTCGCCCCCGACGTTCCAAGCACCTTTCTGCGATAAACAACCTGCTTCGTGCGCTTCCGAGGTCAACGATCGCAGTTCGGTCCTTGCATCGCCGCCACCCAGCGCTCCGCAGTCCGGTTGGGCCCGCAGATTGGCGCCAGTCGCGTCGGCACCGCCGAGCAATTTCAAACCATTTGGCTTCTCAATTTCCATTCGGGGCCTTGGCGCGGTATCGTTGTTCTTCGGTTGCGTCGCTATTGCGACTCTGCTTACGGCGGATTACCCGAGCGGCCAAAGGGAGCTGACTGTAAATCAGCTGCGAAAGCTACGGGGGTTCAAATCCCTCATCCGCCACCACAAGAAAATAGCCCCTGACCAGGCGTTTAAGCGATTAGGTCAGGGGCTATTTTCTATTCCATGTGCCGTTCTGAGTGCTAGGCGGCGGGCTCCCCCGCCCCGCGCTACATGTCGTCTTCCGCGGGGTCGCCCTGCACGCGACTCGGATCGTTCACAAACGGGTCAGCCGGGGCCCCAAGCGGTTCTTCAGGCTCAACCTGATCAGGCCATGGCTGCCGCGGTTGCTGGCCTGCGAGCAGAGGGTCACTCGGCATGTCTGGTTCACGCATCTCGGCAGATTCGCTGAATCGGTTCGAGGTGAGCAGGTCAGGCGGGCCCATGTCAGGCTCACCCTGTGGGTCTGCGGAATGCGAGTCCAGTGTGTCTTCTGCGCCGTCGAGCCCCAACTCTCCCTGGCCTTGCACATCTTCGCTTTGTGCGTCATGCATGTTTGTACTCATTTCGATGACTCCTTACTGTGAGTTAGTCGTATTCATTCGGCCGCCTTAATAGAGACGGTCGGGCCGATAGCGTGGGAGTGGAAGCGTGTCGTCGAGACTCGACAGTTCAGCCTCGACGGTGGTCGTCAGGCCGGTTGCCGGCACTTCGGTTTCTTCTCGGTGGCGGAGCGTTCGACTCATCGAGCCCGAGTTGTCAATGGAGTTCGTGGTCAAGGTGCGGGAGCTGGTGGGCGAGGTCTGCCCTGGCGGTATCCACCCTTTTCGGCGCTTATCGAACAGTTCCTGTGGCGTTTCTT
>JAAZHL010000232.1 GCA_012510755.1 Leucobacter sp. | reverse complement strand
GCCTGAACGCGCACCTCAGCGACGTGATCTGAAGATCACCGCAACACCCACGATTAGCAGCAGGGCGCCGAGGCCGATCATCGAGGCAATGATCCAGGTCGTAGCATTGACGGTGCCGGGGGCGAGGGTGCGCTGCGTGACAAACGCGCAGAATACGAGGATCAGGGCGCCCCAGACAATCGGCCCTGTGCGCGGGCGCCGCTGGTTGCCGTGGAGATCGCCTGATGTGCCAGACGCAACGTGCTCAACTGGGTGGTGTGGCTGCTCGCTCATGCTGCCCTCTCTAGCTCTTTGATCTGTTGCTCGAGCCGTTCAATCTCACGCTCGCGTCGTTCTTCGTCGGTGCGCAGCTGCTCTTCTCGCTCGGCCGCTGCTCGGGTGTCAGGCGTGCTCTCTTCGAGGTAAATATTGCCACCCATGAGGTGAATGTTGACGACTGTGGCAGCGTCTGCCGTGGCAGAGCTCGATGTGCTCACGCCATGGGTAAACGTGCGCGAGACAAAGATTCCGCCCTGTCTGCGCTCAGCGCTCGCAAGACGCTCGTCTCGCACATTGCCAGCGAGCAAGTTCACGTGCACCGTGGTCGCGTGGGTCTCAGGCAGTCGCACCGTGACGTTGCCGCCGAGCAGCCAGACATCGATCTCGCTCGCTTCGGAGCTGCGGGTGAGTTCGCCAAGGTCAACCGTCGTGTTGCCGCCGACCTTCACACTTGCGCGGTCATCGTCGTTGGGCGTCACAACCATCACGGTGTTGCCGAACGGAACAAACTCGGTGTGCTGAGGCAGCAGCGAGCTGACCGGGGCAAAGATGAGCACGATCACGCCGCAGATGGCGAGAAAACCGAGCCAGCCGCTGTCTTTCCCGCGCACCCCCGCAAGAATCATTGCGAGTGCGAGCACAGCAACCGCGGCAACGAGCCCGAGCACGAGCGTCGTGGCAGTGTGTTCGGTGAGACTGAACGTAATGGCAGCGCTGAGCCCGCCAGCAATGAGGGCGAGGGCGAGACTGACCGCTACGAAGCCCGCGCTGAGCCCGTAGCGTTCGTGGTAGTCACGACCCCACTGCTCCCACTCGCGGGACTTTTCGCTCGCTTGTTGCCCCCACTGGTCGGCCTTTTCGCTGAACTGTTGCCCCCACTGCTCTGCCTTCTGGCCCGCCGATTCAGCAAACTGATTGGCTTGCTCGGCAAACGATGGGCTGCTGGCTTCGCCCTCTGCCTGCGGATTCCCACCTGATGTTGCTGCAGCAAAGGTCTCACCCTGTGATGATGTGGTGAACGACGCCGAATGGTGGGACTGACCGTGAGGGGTGGGGTGGGCTGGCGGCTGTGATCCTCGCCCCGCACGAGTGCTCAGCCAGACAACCAACCAAATAATGCCCGCCGGCACGATGACCGCCCACCAGACGACCCCGAGGGTGACCTGCACCCAATCTGGCCAGAAGTCGGGCAGTCCCCACGCCCACGGTCCGCTGAAGATGGCGCGCAGCGACCAAAACAGCAAGGGAAGCACGACGAGCACACCAAGCAGCACCGCAATCGTTGTCGTGGCGGCTGACGCCTGCCCGCGAAACAGTTGCTCGAGCTGAATGCGTCCAAGCGAGTCGGGAAGCAGCAGCCAGGCCGCGATGTAGAGCAAGATACCAGGGCCGCCAAGCACGGCGAGCACCACAAACACGCCGCGCACAATGATCGGGTCAATATTGGCCTTCGCAGCGATACCCGACGCGACGCCGGCGAACCAGCGGTCGTCGCTACGCACCACGCCGAGCCCGCGCAGCCACGAAAAGAATCGATCACTTGTGCCTGCCTGACGCGGCTCTGCAGGGGGAGTCGTGTCGTTCGGGGGAGTCGTTTCGTTCATATCTTGAGTCTGCCGTGAGGTGCGCCGCAGCCGCCATCGGGGTTCACCCTGAGCGACCCCTGAATCTTCGTAAGTGGTGCGAAAAATGGGTGCTGAACTGGTTGGATTGAACCATGACCCACGCAACCCTGACTCGCGCGAGCGACGAGCGCATGCTTGCGGGCGTGTGCGGGGGGCTCGCGGCTCATCTCGGTGTGCCAGTCACGGCCGTACGCGTGTTGATGGTGGTGCTTGCTGTGCTTGGCGGGGCCGGTGTGCTCTTGTACGCCTGGTTGTGGGTATTCGTGCCTAGCGATGACGGGGTGCGGGTGGAACCGATGCGCAGCGTTCTGACTCGGCCAGCAGCGCGCGAACCCCACGCTAACGGTGCAACGGCCGGCTCAGGTGCTGCGGGTGCCGGTGCTGGCGCGAGTGCTGGTGCTGGCGCGGGTGCAGGTGTTGGCGCGGGTGCCGGTGCTGCCGCGACGTTCACTGCTGACGCGCAGACGGCCGCTGCGACTGCTGGGCAGCGGCGACCGGCCGCGAAGTTTGTGGCGCGCTGGCCCATCGCAGAATTGTTGCTCGGCGCCTGTTTGCTGGTTGCCGGCTTCGGACTCGTGCTCACCCAGCTCGGCGTGCAGCTGCCGCTTGAACTGCTGCTGCCCGGTCTGGCGGTGCTCGCGGGTCTTGGACTGACATGGTGGCAAATTGCTGATCGGCAACGCCCTGAGCGGCACCTGTTGCCACGGGTGCTCGGCGCGCTTGCCCTCGTCGCCTGCGGAGTGCTGATGTTTTTTATCACCGCGCAGCAGCCAAGCGCATTCACCGTCATCGCGGCAGCCCTCGCCGTGCTGGCTGGCGTGGCCTTGGCGCTTGCTCCCTGGGTGCTCCGCATCAATCGCGAACTCATCGCAGAGCGGTCGGCCCGTGCGCGTGAGGCCGAGCGCGCTGAGATTGCCGCCCACCTGCATGACTCGGTGCTGCAAACACTCGCTGCGATACAGCAGCGCTCAGAGCCGGGAGGCGAGGTGGCGCGGCTGGCACGAAGCCAAGAACGTGACCTGCGCGACTGGCTCTTTCGTGTGGCAGACGGAGCAGCGCCACTCGACACTGAGGCAATCGCGACTGAGCTGCGGGCGCACGCGGCGGTGCTTGAACAAGCGCATGCCGTTCGCTTCGAGGTCGTGTCGGTAGGGCCAGCAAGGCCAGTGCCAGAGGCGATCGTTGCGGCCGCCCGCGAAGCCATGCTGAATGCCGCGCGTCACGCTGGCGGCGACGTGACTGTGTACATCGAGACCGATGCCGACCGGGTGGCTGTCGATGTGACCGACCGCGGTGCCGGGGTGCGACTGGAAGAGATTGCAGAGGGCCGCATGGGTATTCGAGAATCAATTCTTGGGCGAATGGAGCGGGCAGGCGGCGAAGCACGTTTGCTCGCGGGTCCGGGTGGGCACGGCACATCTGTACGGTTGTCAGTGCCGCTTGCGGCAGAAGAAGAGGGCAGCAATGAGTGAGCGTGGCGATGACCAGGTGCAGAATGTGCAGAACGTGCAGAACCTAGAGGGCGCGACGGGGGCAAAGGACGCACGAGGATCGCACGAACCGGTGCGAGTGGTCATCGTCGATGACCACCAGATCTTTCGTACCGGGCTGCGGGCCGAACTCGGTGCGCAACTGCAGGTAGTTGGTGAGGCCGCGACCGTCGACGAGGCCGTTGACGTGATTACCGAGCTGACGCCTGAAGTGGTGCTGCTTGATGTGCACCTGCCCGGCGGCGAAGGCGGCGGCGGGGCTGAAGTGTTGCGTCGGCTGACCGCGATTTCTGCCGCGCGATCAGTGCGCGCGCTTGCGTTGAGTGTGTCTGACGCGGCAGACGACGTGGTGAGTGTCATTCGTGCGGGCGCCCGTGGCTATCTCACCAAGGCTGCTTCAGGCGCTGAGGTTACCGAAGCAGTGCTGCGGGTTCGGGACGGCGATGCAGTCTTCTCGCCGCGGCTTGCGGGCTTTGTGCTTGATGCGTTCGGAACCGGGCTCGGCGAAATCGCAACAGCCGACGACGAGCTTGATCGGCTCTCGGCGCGTGAGCAAGAGGTCATGCGCATGATCGCCAGGGGATACGCCTACAAAGAGGTGGCAGCGGAGCTGTTTCTGTCAGTGAAAACCGTTGAGACGCATGTGTCGAATGTGCTGCGCAAGCTGCAGCTGTCGAACCGCCACGAACTGACGGCGTGGGCGCTCAGTCGGCGCCTGCTCTGAGTCGCTACGCTCACCCGCAGTCTACGCGCAGCCCCGCGGTCTAGGCTCAGCCGCGAAACCTGCGCCCAGACACGAGACCTGCGCTCGGTCGTGAAGCCCGCGACCAGCCATGAAACCTGTACCCAGCCATGAGACCTGCACCCAACAGAGACGCTTACGCCCAACCGGGCAACCACAGGTGCAGACGATAGAACCATTCGGGTACGGGCAGTGCTGACCAGAGCGGCCAAAACAGCAGTGCCAACACCGCTGCCGCAGCCACCACCATCGCGACAGTGACTCGTCGACCAAGCCGCGCGCTCGGTGACGCATCAAACGAGATTGCTGTGAGCTGCAACGGCCGTGCCGATGACCGTGCAGCTGCGATTTCAGCCGCCACCACGGCAATTGCGAGCGCTGCGAACGGGGTGAGCCCGACGGCATAGAACTGGTACACCGCAGAGCGTGAAGACAAGATGACCCACGGCACGAGGCCCGACAGGTACCCAGTGAGCACAAACGCCACCACGAACATCGTGTGGTTGGTAAGCGGAGCGAACGAGCGAGCACGGCTCGCGATGGCCACTTGTCGCAGCCCCACCAGCACGAGAAACAGGATGACGGCGACACCGAGCCACGTCACAATCGGGTTCGGAATTGGGGTCACCGCCGCCATATACCCACTCTCGCTGTGGTGGTACATCGCTGTCGGGCGCAGAGCAAGCGGCCAGCTGAGCGGATGGGCCTGATAGGGGTGGGGCGAGTCAAGCGTGGCGTGCCATGAAAGTATGTTGGTGTGCCACCCGATGAGTGACACCCACCAGGGCTCGCCAGTGACGCGGCCGCTGCCGCCGGGGTGCAGAATCCAGCCGAGCCAGCTCGCGAGATAGGTGATCAGCGCAGTCGGCAGGGCGATCGCGGCGGTGACCAGCCCCTGCAGGGCGGCGCGCAGCCAGGGCATGCGATCCTCGTGCCTGGTTCTGCGCAGCAGATCTGCGAGCGTGACCAGCAGCAAGAACGCGGCGAGGGCGAATAGTCCAGACCATTTGACAGCCGAGGCGGCCCCGAAGCTCACGCCAGCAGCGAGCAGCCATGGGCGGCGCCACACTATCGGCAAGACGCCTGCCGGAGGCCGGTCGTCGGTCAGGGATCGGTCGCCGGTTACGGGCCGGTCGCCGGTCGGAGATTGTCCTTCGGTCAGAGATCGTACCTTGGTCAGAGAAATTGCCGCGAAACCATCTGACTGGGCGTTGATCTCTGACCGTGCGCTGATCTCCGACTGGCTGTTGAGTACAGGCCGGGCGCTGACCTCTGACCGGGTGTTGACGCCAGACCGCGCGTCGACCTCCGACCGAAGCGATATGCGGCGCAACTGCAGCTGATCGTGCAAGATGCACAGCGCGCCGAGCGTGATGCACAGCGTGAGCGGACCGTCGAGCAGCGCCACACGCGACAGCACCACGTGCACCCCGTCGAGCGCCAAGAACAGCCCCGCTAACCAGGCCACCGCAAGGCTGCGCGTCAGCAGCCAGCCGATGCGCATCGTCAGCCCGACCGTCGCCACCCCCGCAAGCGCTACCGCCATGCGCCAGCCCCACCCGGTGTCGGGTCCGAACACCAAAATGCCGAGCCCAATGATCCACTTGCCGAGCGGCGGGTGTGAAATTCCGCTCGCCACTTCACCGAAGGCCCGTGCGCGCTCGCCGCCGAACGCGGGGTCGTCATCGGGCCAAACCGTAGGGTAGCCGTGGGCAAGCTGGCTCACCGCGTCTCGCACGTAGTAGAGCTCGTCGAAGACGAGTGAGTCGGGGCGACCCAGTGCCCACAACCTCAGCAACGCCGCAACCGCGAGAACGGCGAGACTACCGGCCCAGACAGCCCAGGTCGGCAGCCCCCGATTCGAAACCTTTTCGCGCTGTGCGACGCTCACGTCTCATAGCCTATTGCGGGCGGTGCGGGTGCGGTCGGCGATCCTCGTAGTAAGCGTGCAAAGCAACACGTGACCGCGAGCCGCCCCAATCAACAGATACGATAGAACTCGTGCTCACTCGCCTTTCAAATTACTTTCTGAAGACCCTGCGCGAAGACCCGGCCGATGCTGAGGTCGCCAGCCACAAACTGTTGGTGCGTGCCGGATATATTCGCCGTCAGGCCCCAGGCGTCTTTGCCTGGCTGCCGCTTGGGCTGCGGGTCAAAGCGAAGATCGAACAGATCATTCGCGAAGAGATGTCTGCAGCCGGTGCGCATGAGGTGCATTTTCCGGCCCTGCTGCCGCGTGAACCGTACGAGGCGACCGGTCGCTGGGAAGAATTCGGCGATGCGCTCTTTCGGCTGCAAGACCGCCACGGTGCCGACTACTTGCTCGCCCCGACGCACGAAGAAGCGTTCACGCTGCTCGTGAAAGACATCGTGTCGTCGTACAAAGATCTACCGCTCACGATCTACCAGATTCAAGACAAGTATCGTGACGAGGCGCGGCCGCGAGCAGGCCTGCTGCGGGGCCGCGAATTCACGATGAAAGATGCGTATTCGTTTGACATCAACGATGAGGGTCTCGAGGCGAGCTATCAAGCGCAGCGTGACGCATACGAGCGCATTTTTGCCCGCCTCGGCATCGAATATGTGATCGTGTCTGCTGACGCTGGCGCAATGGGTGGTTCGAAGAGCGAAGAGTTCTTGCTGCCGATTGACATCGGCGAAGACACGTTTGTGCGTTCGGCTGGTGGCTATGCAGCGAACGTCGAAGCCTATGTGTCGCAGGCACCCGAAGCGGTGTCGTGGCAAGACGCGCCTGCGGCTGAGGTGTACGACTCCCCGAATACCCCGACGATTGACACCCTCGTCACCCACACGAATGCTGTGTTGCCGCGTGCCGATGGTCGCGGGTGGGGCGCTCACGACACGCTGAAGAACGTAGTGCTCGCTGTCACCCCCATTTCAGGCGAACGGGCGGGCGAGCGTGAGCTTGTCGTCATCGGCGTGCCCGGTGATCGCGACGTTGACATGAAGCGGGTCGAGGTGGCGTTTGCGCTGTGCGATGTTGAACCTGCGAATGAAGAAGATTTCAAGAAGCATCCCGAGCTTGTGCCCGGCTATATCGGGCCGGTCAAGCTTGCCGAGGTGGCGGGCGAAGCGGCGACCGAGGTGCTCGGAGAGTCGGCGACCAGCGGCGTGCGGTACCTGCTTGACCCGCGCGTGGCGCCCGGCACCCAATGGGTGACCGGAGCCAATGTGCACGAACAGCACGTTGCTTATCTGGTCGCGGGGCGCGACTTCATCGCCGACGGTGTGGTCGATGTGGCCACTGTGCGTGCAGGCGACCCTGCCCCCGATGGGTCTGGCCCCATCGAGCTCGCACGCGGCATGGAGATCGGGCACGTGTTTCAGCTCGGCCGCAAGTATGCTGAGGCGCTGGGCCTCAAGGTGCTCGACGAGAACGGCAAGCTGGTTACGGTCACGATGGGTTCGTATGGCATTGGCGTGACCAGAATTCTGGCGGCGCTCGCTGATCTGAACCACGATGAGCGAGGTCTCGTGTGGCCTCGCGAGATCGCGCCGTTTGATGTGCACCTCGTTGCGACGGGCAAAGACCCCGTGGTGTTTGAGCGTGCCGAGCAGCTTGCGGCCGCGCTCACTGGTGCGGGGCTTGACGTGCTGTTTGACGACCGACCAAAGGTGTCGCCGGGTGTGAAATTTGGTGACGCCGAACTGCTTGGCGTGCCACGCGTGGTCGTGGTGGGCCGTGACGCTGCCGAAGGGTTCGCTGAGGTCTGGGATCGCGCCGCAGGCACGAAGGATCGAGTGGTGATCGATGATGTGCCTTCGTGGCTAGCGAGTCAGTGAGCTAGTTTTTTACGAGGATCATGCCCCTGTGCGCGACAGCCATTTGTCGCTCACAGGGGCATTTTTCTTGACTTATGCACAGATGTCTTCCTGCTGATTTATTGCGAGCACGGCGCTTGTTAGCGTGGGCACAGTCGCATCGCAGCGATCGAACATTCAGGTTGAACATTTTGCAAGTCTCGCTTGCGGTTATTCGCCAGCGACCAAAGAAACGGAGCGTACTCATGGCGAACATTACGGTGTCATATGCCGAGATCGAACAGGCTGCCTCGCAACTCGGTCAGGGGCGAGAAGAGATCACGGCGAAGCTGCAGTCGCTGCAGCAGCACATCGGCCAGCTGGTGAACTCGGGTTTTGTCACCGACCAGGCCTCAACGAAATTTGGTACGGCGTATAGCGAATACACAGCGAGCGCGAATGCCGTTGCCGCGAAATTGCAAGAAATGCAGACCTTTCTGCTACAAACCGCTGACGCCTTGCGCGATATGGACCTACAGATTGCGGCACGCATCAGCTGACCGTCTCTGACAGCGAAATGACGTTGAAGCGACAGTGAAGTGACGGGTGGACGACCGCGATGACCGACCGACTCAGGCTAGACGCTGCATCACTCGCAGCCACCGAGCGCCTTATGCACGTTGCTGCGCAGAGAACAGCTCAGAACGCCCTTGGCGTGGCGCGGTTTGAGAGCGTCACCGGCATCGCCGACGTGACGCACGACTTTCTTACACATATTGCACAGTCAATGCGCCATTTGTCGGCGGCCGCAGAACAGGCTGCTGCTGCCGTGCAGACGATCACCTGCGAGGGGTCGGCGTGCGACGAAGCGCTCGCCGCGGCCGTGCTCAGTGCGCTGCCCAGAGAATGACAGCCCGTGATGTCGATGCCCCAGATTGACGAGATACTTGGCCCCGCCCGGCCCGCCGTTGGTGAGGCCGCTGAGGCGTTTCAGGCGGTGCGCTGGCTGCAACAAGTTGAGCAATGTGCAACCGCATACACTGCACAGGTGCGGGCTGCTCGGGGGAGTCTCGCGTCGAATCACGCTGTGGCGGTTGACCGCCTTGACGGGCAGCTCGCGACGGTGTCACTGGTTGCCGCGAGCAAGTTGGCCGCCGTAGTCAGTGACGCGCAGCAAGCGTTTTACGCCTACGGCACCCAGGTCACTCTGATACGTGAGAACGCCGCAGCCATACGTGCCCGGGCCGAAGAGCTTGTGCTGATGTTGCAGGCATACGTGCGCAGGCTTGAAGACATCGGTCAGCAGGCAGGTGTGTCCGCGGTCTATTCTTGGCGTTCGCCGCCGCCGATTGCGTTGCCGAATACGGGCCCTGTCAGGTGGGGCAACGTTGGCCACGACCTCACTCACGCAATGAATGTCCCTGAACAGCTGGCGGGGCAGTGGCACGCGACCGCGGTTGAATTTCATCGTGTCTGTGACGAGCTCGAGGTGCTGCGGGCGAGTTGGCAGGCGCTGCATGAGAGACGCATGTCGGCAGAGCGGCGCCTCGCAGCGGCGCTGCGTGTACCGCACGAGATGTCTCGGTGGCAGTTCACCGCTGACGCAGGGCCAAGCGCAGGCGGTGGCCTTGCCCTGATCAGTCGCGTAG
>JAAZHL010000231.1 GCA_012510755.1 Leucobacter sp. | reverse complement strand
GGGTGACACCCTGCAGGTGACGCCAGAGCGAGGGCTGTTTGGCTGGTTTAGAAACTTCGCGCCCTTCGGTCTCGGCGGTTTCAGCACGCAGCACATCAGCCTCAGCCTTCCTGCGTGGGCATGCGAAACCGGTGCAGGGATTGACGCAGATTTTGAGGTGTCGAGCGGCCGAGTGATCGCTGAGGGCGACTACGGTGAGCTTCGCCTGCAGGTGAGCGCTGGCGAGGCGCGGGTATCGGGAACCGCACAAACGGTCAAAGCAGAGTTGAGTGCGGGCAGTGCCGAGCTCGATCTGTTTGATGTTGATGAGGCGATCCTCGAAGTATCTGCCGGATCAATGCGCAACGTCTTCGACGGCGACGCACCAACTCGAGTGCGTGCAGAGGTGAGCGCGGGCGACCTTGAAATCGAACTCCCGCGGGCCGACTACACGGTGAACTCTGAAGTTGCAGCGGGCCAACTCGACAATCGCCTCGAACCTGGTCGCGGCGGTGCGGCGGGCGGTCAACACTCTATCGATGTCGAGATCGCGGCGGGCAAGGTCACCCTGCGCAACACGCGCTAGTGACCACCCGTGTGCACGCTTGGTCGCCGAAAACGTAGGCGTGCGAACGCCCAGAGCACACCGACGGCCACCATTCCCCACGCCAAACCAAAGATCGCTGAGAGCACGCTGTCGATCAGCCAGATCACGATGGCAGGGGCTGACACGGCTACGGTGATGCTGTGCACTAGCGCGTAGAACCAGGGCACACCAACTTCGGCAAGGTTCACGATCAAAAGGTGGCCGCCGACCCACAACATGGCGAGCGTGCCAATGATCGTCAAGCCCTTGAACACGCCGGGCATCGCCTTCACCAGCCACGTGCCGAGCACTTTGAGCGCACGCGGGCGTCGTCGACGCAACCAAAAACCGACGTCGTCCATCTTTACGAGCACTGCCACGGTGCCATAGACGGCGAGCGTCATCAAGAGCCCGACCACAATCAGGGTGGCCAGACGAATGCCCCACGACTCAGCGTCGATATTGGTGAGCGAGATC
Organism: Leucobacter sp.; assembly: GCA_012510755.1. Classification (GTDB taxonomy): domain Bacteria; phylum Actinomycetota; class Actinomycetes; order Actinomycetales; family Microbacteriaceae; genus Leucobacter. Next base: position 5,429 of record JAAZHL010000231.1, on the reverse strand, counting down.
AGCATGATCTCGACTGATAGCACGAGGTCGGTGCGGGTCGCGCTGGCAACGATCTGCTTCTCGTCGGTTTCGGTGCGCGCGACTACCTGTTCGACCGTGTGTGCGTCACCATTGCGTGACTTGACCCAGTGCCTCACTTTCTCGGCACCCTCATAGGCGAGGTAGGTGCCTCCGGCTAAGAGCAGCCATGCGAATACCCACGGAGCGACCGTGCTCAACAGCATGATGCCCGCAATGATGAAGACTTTGTTGATCAGCGAACCGCGGGTGATCTTCCACACCACTGGCAGCTCACGCTTTGGGTTGATGCCTTGCACGTATTGCGGTGAGACGGCGGCGTCATCGATGACGACACCCGCAGACTTCGCTGAGGCCTTTGCGGCACCAGCGACCACGTCGTCAATTGAAGCCGCTGCAGCTTTTGCGAGCACGGCGATGTCATCGAGCAGTGCAAAAAAGCTTGAGCTCACGGGGGTGCCCTTCAATAGTTTTGACCAGGATCGCCTAGCCACGTTCTGCGTGTGTTCACTCTAGCTGGCACCACGCGTCGCCGGGGTGAACTCTCACCGGTCTGTAATGTCACCAGTAAGCGATAGTGTCGCTGCATGGCGAAGACAAGCAACTCATACGTCTGCTCTGAATGCGGTTGGCAGGCCCCAAAATGGGTCGGTCGCTGTGGCGAGTGTCAGCAGTGGGGCACTGTCGCTGAGCGCGGTGGGGCAGGTGCGACACTTGGCAAGACCGTTCGGGCGACGGTGCCCAGCAGCGGTCGCGAGGCGAGGCCTATTACTCAGCTCGTCGGCGAGGCGGTTGCCCATCGGCCGAGCGGCATCGGTGAGCTTGACCGGGTGCTCGGTGGCGGCATTGTGCCGGGCGCGGCAGTGCTGTTTTCTGGTGAGCCTGGGGTCGGCAAGTCAACGTTGCTGCTTGACGTCGCAGCACGCGTTGCGGCCAGTGGCGGGCGGGTGCTGTATGCCAGTGGTGAAGAGTCGGTCGGTCAGGTTCGCATGCGCGCCGAGCGCACCGGCGCACTGCATGACACGCTCTATCTTGCGAGCGAGAACGACCTTGGCACGGTGCTTGGCCACATCGAAGCAGTCACGCCAGACCTTGTCATCATTGACTCCGTGCAAACTCTTGCCAGCGATCAAGTCGAGGGTGGCGCTGGCGGCCCTGCGCAAGTGCGCGAGGTGGCCAGTGCGCTCATTCGTGAAGCGAAAGCTCGCAGCGTGCCAGTCGTGCTGGTGGGGCATGTCACCAAAGACGGCAGCGTGGCTGGGCCGCGGCTGCTTGAACACTTGGTCGATGTGGTGTGCCACTTCGAGGGTGACCGGCAAAGCGCGTTGCGATTTCTTCGCACCTTGAAGAACCGCTATGGCCCCACTGATGAGGTGGGGTGCTTTGAAATGACTAGTTCGGGCATCGCTGAAGTGCCCGACCCCTCGGGCCTCTTTTTGAGCCGAGGCAGCGACCCCGTCAGCGGAACGTGCGCAACGATCACACTCGAGGGGCGCCGCGCCTTACCGGTCGAGGTGCAGGCCCTGGTGGCAGCGAGTGCCACCCCCAACCCTCGCAGAGTCACGAGCGGTGTAGATTCGGCGCGGGTGGCAATGATTCTTGCAGTGCTTGAGCGCCGTCTCGGCGTGAAGCTGCACGATAAAGATGTCTATGTGTCAACCGTTGCAGGGGTGCGTCTGGTTGAGCCCGCAGCAGATCTTGCAATTGCGCTGGCGGTGCTGTCGGCGGTCATCGACCAGCCGCTCGCGCACAATCTTGCGGCCGTGGGTGAGCTGAGCCTGGCTGGCGAAATTCGACCGGTCACGGGTGCCGCTGTGCGAACCAAAGAAGCTCACCGGCTCGGGTATGCACGCCTTATTGACGCTGATGCCGGCACACTTCGAGTCGCCAGGCAGCGAGCACTCAACTGACAGGGCTAGAATCGAGTCTCGTGAGCAATAACACGGTTGACGTAGCACTCATTGGCGGCGGCATCATGAGCGCCACTCTTGGCACCCTCATCAAGCAGGTGCAGCCAGACTGGTCTATTGAGATCATCGAATCTCGCGAAGAGGTTGCGACCGAGTCGAGCAACGCATGGAACAACGCTGGCACCGGCCACGCAGCGCTGTGCGAACTCAACTACATGCCTGAGGGCGAAGACGGCAGCCTCAACCCGGCTAAGGCCATTGAGATCAACGAACAGTTTCAGCTGTCACGTCAGTGGTGGGCGGCGTTAGTCGAGGCTGGGGTGCTCGGTGAGCCGACAAGCTTCATCAATGCGACCCCGCACATGACCTTTGTGCACGGCGAGAAGAACGTCGAATATTTGCGTCGTCGGTTTGAGATTTTGAAGCAAGAGCCGCTTTTCGCCGATATGGAATACAGCGAAGACGCTGCCCAGATCGCCGAATGGACCCCGCTGCTCGTTGAACGTCGCGAGAAAGATCAGGTCTTCGCTGCGACGCGGTCGACGCGCGGCACCGATGTGGATTTCGGTGCGGTCACGCGTCAACTGATCGACCACCTCGTCGCAGCAGGGGCCAACTTGCGCCTGAGTCAAGAGGCAACCAAACTGCGTCGGCTCAGCGACGGCACCTGGAACATCGACGTGCGCAACCGTTCGGGTTACGGTGTGACTCAGCTCAACGCTCGCTTCGTGTTTGTGGGCGCTGGTGGTGGCGCCCTGTCACTGCTGCAGTCATCGGGCATTCCCGAGATTCGCGGCTATGGCGGTTTCCCGATCAGTGGCAAGTTCTTGCGCTGCGACAACCCCGAGGTCGTGAGCAAGCACCAGGCAAAGGTTTACGGCAAGGCTGCGGTTGGCGCGCCACCAATGTCGGTACCGCACCTCGACACCCGCGTCGTCGACGGGCAGACCAGCTTGCTCTTTGGCCCCTATGCGGGCTTCAGCCCCAACTTTTTGAAGAAGGGGTCGTGGTGGGATCTGCCCGGCTCTATTCGTGCCCACAACCTCGGCCCGATGCTCAAAGTTGGGCTCACCGAATTCTCACTTGAGAAATACCTGCTTGGTGAGGTTTTCGCGTCACGCGAGCAGCAACTCGAAACGTTGCGCGAGTACTTGCCGTCAGCTAAGGGCAGCGATTGGCACATGATCACCGCAGGTCAACGCGTGCAGGTCATGAAGAAAGACCCTGAAAAGGGTGGTGTGCTGCAGTTTGGCACCGAAGTCATCACCGGTGGTGAGGGCTCCATCGCAGGTCTGCTCGGTGCATCACCGGGCGCATCCACTGCGGTGCACGCCATGCTCGATGTCATGCAACAGTGCTTTCCCGAGAAGTTTGAGACTGAGTGGTTGCCGGTGGTGCAGCAGCACATTCCGGCCTACGGCAAGGGTCTCAACCATGACGCCGAAGCGACGGCGGCCTCGCTCGCAGAGACCGGCAAAGTGCTCGGCCTCACCGAGACCCGCGCAGTCGCATAGTCGCTTCGACCAACCATGTTGGGTGCCCACCACGGGCTGTTGCAGGGCGGCCGATATCTTTCGGGGTTCGGCCGAGTGAAATTCGCTAGAAGTGTGAGGCTTCACGGGCGGACGCTGGTGAGTGGTGTCATGGCGCTTGGTGCGTGTATGGCGTTGAACGCATGCACTGCCTCAACCGATGTGACGGCCGACGACCGCACCGCGCTCACCCAACTCGCAGGCATCGCGGCAAACGATGCCGAGAACGCACACGGCGCGCCAGAAGACTTTCTGCACACGTACACCGAGTGCTGGCTGCCCTCGGCCAACCTCGTACAGGCAGATGAGCTTGACCTCACGCAAACGGATGCTGCGGTGAGCGAGCATACATTTCGCGTGTTGTGTCGCGTGCACTTTGATGAGCGTGGCGAGGATCGCTACCGCGACATGATCTGCATCGGCGAGCTTGGCCGTGACCCGGTTGCCGACTCATGCTACCAATGGGCCTTCTATAGCGACACGGCAACATTTGAAGACCAGCAAGCCTTTGATGCAGGCACCCCCAACAGACCATGATGGTGCGACTCTGACGTGATCGTGGTCTACTGCATTCGGGTGATTAAGAATCAATACATAGACCGCACGCGATGATGCGGTGACTTCTTACCGGTGAGGGGCAAAATAGATGAGCACACACAACGTGAAGCGGTTTGCGTTCGGAGCTCGACTGGGGTTGGCTCTCGTGGCAACCGCCGCGCTCCTGTGCAGCGCTGGGTGTGCGGGGCGCGGTGCAGAACAGTCAGGTGGGCAAGATTCGGCCGCGGGCGCCAGCGTCGCACAGGTCGCCATCGTCACCCCCGAGAAAGAATCTGATCACGGGTGGAACCAGCAGGGCCTGCAGGCCGCACGCGCTGCCGCAGAAACGCTCGGTATCGAACTCGATGAACATTCGAACGTCGGCTATGACAACACTGAAACGATTCTGACCCAGGTGGCCGGGGCGAACAACGGTCTGGTGATTGCACACGCCAGCGGATTCAATGCGGCAGGCCACCGGGTCGGCCTGCAAACCGGTGTGCCGACGCTGGTCGTTGACTTTGAGAACAACGTGCCGGGCAAAGTTGCCACGGCTGTGCCGCAGCCGCAAGAGGGCGCATATCTCGCGGGGGTAGCGGCCGCGCTGCACTCGCAGACCGGCACAATCGGCGTGGTCGCCTCAGCAGAAAACATGAATTGGTTCTTGATGGCTGGTGGGTTTGCGCAGGGCGCCTACAGTGCACGGCCCGATGTGAAGATCGTGATCGCCTACGTTGGTCCAGCAAACTATGGCGACTCCGCAGGTGGCACCAACGTCATGAATCAGGTGATCGCGCAGGGCGCCGACGTCATCATGGGAATGGGCGACGGCGCGACGATCGGCTACCTGCAAGCCATCGAAACCGCGCAAACTGACTACCCGATCTCGTACATCGCCACCATCGGTGACGTGAGCGAAATTGTGGACGAGCCTGAGACTGTGTTCGCCTCGGTGCTGTGGAACTTCACCGACACCTACGTGCTGGCGATCAAAGACATTGAGGCGGGTACGTTTGGCACGAAAACCTATGAGCTGACTGTGGCGAACGGCGGGCTCACCCTACAAGCGGGGCCGCAGTTCACGGCTGAGATCACGGCCGCAGTTGCTGCCGCGAGCGAGCAACTGGCGAGTGGAGAGGTGCGTGTGGTGCGGGCAGAAGACAAGGCCGCGGTGCAGGCAGTGATCGACGCCCACGGCGCATAACCCAAACCCAAATGACCGATCGACCGCTGCACCCAACCGAGCCTCTGGCACCGGCGACTTCGGCGCCCGAACCTGTAGCCGGGCCGCTGTTGCGCGTGACAGGGCTCACAAAAACATTCGCTGAGGTGCGGGCGAATGATTCGGTGAGTCTTGAGGTGCGTGGGGGCGAGATACACTGCCTGCTCGGTGAGAACGGGGCTGGCAAATCAACGCTCATCGGCATTTTGG
>JAAZHL010000230.1 GCA_012510755.1 Leucobacter sp. | reverse complement strand
GCATTTCTATATTGTCGACCGGCTGGCTTCTAACCTCGCAGACCGTGACGCCATGATCGATCAACTTCGGGCGTTTACCAAAACTCTCGACAACCCGCTCGAAAGGCTCAGCAAGGTGCTCCAATCAAGCGACTACCAAAGTTTTCTTACACAATTGAACGACGTCGATGCAGATGCGTGCGCGATCGCACAGAATCTGCTCGAAACGCGCGAGTATGAGCTTCGCCTCAAACAGCTCAAGGCATCGTCACTTGACGACTACATTGATGAGCTTCGTGTGGTCACCGAGGCCGAACTCGTGCAAGCGCTCACAGAAGGAACCATTGTGAACGCAACCGACGAGTTCGGTCAGCCACTGCCGATTCGCAGCGACGAAGATTTTTCGGGTGCATTTCTCGAGTCTCCAACGGCAACTGCATGGCTCGATTCAGCTCTCTTGCTGCAGGTATTGAACGCCTTCAGCTCACCACAAAGCGGGCTCATCGCAAACGCTCAAGGTCTGCGCCTTCGCCAAGTCGTTATCGGGGGCAGCCAGCTCAATCTCAATTGGCTGCAGCTTCCATTTGCGCTCGGTTTTGAGGGCTGTGATTTCTATACCTGGTTATCAGCGAGTTATCTTCAAGTGCCGTGGCTTTCTTTCGATCGCTGCGACTTTTCACCCCGCGGTCAGTCGGCGCCAACTCACGGCGGGGCTTTGAACGCGAGCTATCTTAAAGTTGAGCACGAGCTCAGGTTCTCGGACTGCACAGGGCTCGCTCAGCTGTGGCTGCCCGATGCGAACATCGGGTCGTTCTCTCTCGGGCACCCCGAAGGAGAGCAAGCCCCTTCAGGTGCTGCAGATGCTGCAGATGCGGGAAAGTTCGTATCTGTGATCGACAACGCGAATTTCGGCGAGCTGGTGGTGCCCGCGTTTGCAGGCGATCGAGAGCAAGTGCCGTTTGAACTGACCGGCAGTGTCGACATCAAACGCATCGAGGGCGCCCTAAGTGACATCGTGCGCTGGCTGCAACTCACTGACGCAGATGGTGAAGTGTGGGAAGTAGTGGCCGAAGCACTCACCCGCTCAGCTCGCGCCGATGATGCGAAGTATCTGCGTGTTGCGTTTAAGCGACACCGCAATGGAGCCAAAAACCTGCTAAGACCTCTTGAGCGCCAACAGGCAGCACAAGAACGCCACCGTCAGAAGCTCGAAAGGCACCACGAACGACTACGTGCGAAGGCGAAACGTAAGGGTCTGCCCGCACCAGCGGCCAACGATCTGCCCAATCGATTGCCGAGAAACCCGATCTTTCGGGTATTCGTGTGGCTGTTTGCCGACTTCACAGTGCGATATTTTCACAAGCCGTTTCGAGCGATTGGCCTGCTCGTCGTCACCTTTGCAATCACCTGGGTCGTTGCGTTCGCGTTTCACGACCAGCTCATCAAGTCTCCTCTCGCGAACGACCCGATCCCGGCAAACTGGCTTGAAGAGATCGGGTCAACGCTTGCATGGTCGTTCATGTACGCTCTCGACAGTTCGTTCTCACCGCTGTCGCTCGGCCAGCTTGAAACGATGTGGCCGAGCTCGGTCTGGCTCGTGCTGCTGCTGGCAACGCTCAAAGCAGTCAGCATCATCTTGCTCGGTCTGTTTCTCGCCGCGGTCACGAACCTGGTCACCAAGCGCAGTGAGTGATGACGTCGTGCAAGCCACTCAGTGGTGAGATTCTGCGGGTACGCTCGGATTCGCGAGGGTAGCGCGCAACGAAGCGAGGGTAGCGCGCAGCGATGCGCGCTTACTGAGCCTTCTGCTCGCCGAGCATCCTGGGCATGCGCACATACAGCACCACGAGGCAAAGCCCCGCGACGAGCAGAGCGAGCCACCAGATCGGCTGCACAAACAGTGAGATGTGACCGAGTATCGACGCCGCGAGCGTGAAGAGCGCGGTGACGCCAGACGCGGCAAGGTGCGACAGCCCCAGCTGATTGAGGCGCTGATAGACGTGCTCTTTATGCGGCTCGTCCCATTTGAAGCCGCGGCGCATGCGTTTCACAAGCGTCACACCCACATCACCAAAATAGATAATCATTGGGCCGATCGTGGCGAGCACCGGCACCCCTGCCAAGAGCGCAGCGAAACTCGTGATCGCCGTCGCTCCCCCAAGCAGATAACTACCAACATCACCCAAGAAGGCGCCGCGCCCACTGAGGTTCCACGGCAAGAACCCCAAGAAGCCGGCCGCCAGCACCACACCGGCGGTGAGCAACCACGACAGACCCGTAAACCAACCTGCCGCGGCAAAGGCGAGCCCTGCAATCACACCGTGAAATCCGCTGATGCCGTTCAGTCCGTCCATGAAGTTCGCCACGTTGATATAGCTCGAAATGAACAACAACGCATATGGCACTAGCACGATGCCGAGCCACAACGGCAGCGGCGTTGGCCCCACAGGGTGAGCAGACATCTGCACCGCTGATCCTGCGGCATCAAACCAACCCGCGATCGGCGCACGCCCGAAATGACCAAAGAACTCTGGCGACATGAGACTGAAGAAAGCCGAAGGATTGAACAGCCACACCAGCGCCACCGGCACGAGCAGCCCGATCAGCAGCAACAGCGCACTTCGAACTTTGACGCTCACGCCGCGCAGATCCTCGCCCAAACCAAGCAAACCCGCGCACAACGAGCCAAGCATTACTGCGAGCAAAATGTCCCAGCCAAGCACCAACATGCCGGCCGAGTACGTAGCCGACACACCGACCGTGCCGCCAACAAGCATCGCGATCAACACGGCAAGCCCCAGGCCTCGCAGCACAGGGCGCTCGTGAGATGACCGCTCGTTCGGCACATCCATGATGCCAAGTTTCACCAACAAGGGCCGCACCACGAACGGCAGCAACAGCGACAACAGCAACGTGACGCTACCGGCGAGCACTGCAATCGGCAGCGCAAACGAAACAAACATGCTCACTGTACTCGCTCACCTGCCTCGGTCGTAAGATTCATTCGCGCCACCCAGCCCCCATGATCGAGACGCGTCGGGCTGAGTGTATCGACATGCGCGTGAGTAATTTTGGGGTGGAACGGGCGCTCGTCGCCCTCACCTTCGGCAACGAGCTCTTCGTGCAGCTTTTCACCGTGACGCAGCCCCGTATAGACGATCTCAATGTTCTTGCCCGACTGCGCGATCATTCGCTGCGCAACCTCAAGAATGCTCACCGGCTCACCCATGTCGAGAATCAACACCTCACCACGGCGACCAATGGCGCCTGCCTGAATCACCAATTGGCAAGCTTCAGGAATCGTCATAAAAAATCGAGTAACTTCAGGGTGAGTGATCGTGACGGGCCCACCAGCATCGATCAGGGCACGAAACGTTGGCAACATCGACCCGCGACTGCCGATCACGTTGCCAAAGCGCACCGAAAGATAGCGCTCACCCGTCTGCTCGGCCATCCAAGCAGTGAGCTTCTCTGCCACCCGTTTTGAATGCCCCAGCACACTGGTCGGGTTGGCAGCCTTGTCAGTCGAAATGTTCACGAACGTGCTCACCCCGACGCTCTCAGCTGCCTGCAACACGTTGAGTGTGCCGAGCACATTCGTCTTCCAAGCTTCGTCGGGGTATTGCTCGAGCATAGGCAAGTGTTTGAGCGCGGCAGCGTGAAACACGACCTCAGGTCGGCGCTCTTCAAAGATGATTTTCAAAGCGTCGGCGTCGCGAATATCTGCCAGCACCACATCGCGGGTGTCGAGCAGACCATGCCCGCTGATTGAGATCTGTGTCTGCTGCAGGGTCGTCTCATCGCGATCGAGCAGAATGAGTTCGCGGGGCGCAAAGCGCGACAGCTGCCGACACAGTTCAGAACCGATCGAACCGCCGGCACCCGTAACGAGCACTACCCGGTCTTGCAGATATTGGGCGATCGAGTCGGTCTCGAGACGCACCGGGTATCTGCCGATCAGATCTTCAATTGAGAGTTCACGCACGTCTGCCACCGTTGAAGAGTTGCGCAACAGTTGGTCGGTTGGCGGCAGCACCAACACCTTCAGGCCGAGCTCTTCTGCGGCAGCATCGAGTTGACGCATGAATGCGGCGTCGGCGTCTCCGATGCACACGATGACCGAGGTCGCGTGGGTCTGGCTGGCCACCTGGGCGAGGTCGCGCAGAGTGCCGAGCACCCGCACGCCGCGCACCTCAAGGTTGCGCTTCTGCGGGTCGTCATCAAGAAACCCCACGGGCAAGACTGTCGAGTTCGAATCTGTCAGCAAACGCTTGACCGTCTGGTTGCCGAGATAGCCTGCGCCATACAGCAGCGCCTTTTCAGCACTCTGCCCAGGTTTCAACGCCCGCTCGGCTTCAAGCCGCAAGATGTATCGCATGCCAGCCATCAGCGAGAAAGTGATTGGTGCGGCAATGATCATCGTGCTGCGCGGAATACCATGCGCAAACGCAAGCACATAGGCGATAAACACCATCAGAATCGTCAGCACCGACACGTTCAAGACGAGTGCGCGCACCTCATCGAAGCCACCGATTTCGTAGCGCCCGCGATACAACCAGAACACCCAGCCACCGAGAAACTGCAACACCGCCGCAATCAGCACAAGCACGAGCACCCAGAACCAGTTGATCAGCGTGCTCATGAAATCAAATCTCAAGAACAGGGCGCCAATGATGCCAACCGCCCAAGCCATGCAATCACCAAAATAGAGCAGACTGTAGCTGCGCACAAAGAAGGCGAACCGAGACGCGAGCTTGCGTTGCTGCGTGTCTTGCGGCATCGTTTCATTCACACTTCGAGCATAGCTGCGGTCGGCTGCACAGAACTTGAGGCTTGCCGCGCGCAAATTCACTTGTGAGGTGCACAATTAGATCGTGCACGGTAGGGCACGGTTGCACCAAAACTCATCATGGTGCGGCATTCAACATCGCGTAAGGAGCCATCACATGGGCATCGAAGACATCGCAAAGCAGGCCACCGAATTCGCCAAGAACAATGCTGACAAGGTGAACGAGGCGCTGAAAAGTGAGCAGGCCGAGGGCATCTCTGACAAGCTCCTCGACGGTGCTGCAGACTTGGCCAAGAAAGTGACCGGCGGCAAGTTCGATGAGCAGATCGATAGTGCTCGCGATCAAGCTGACAAGCACATCGGCAACGAATAGGTTCTACGAGGATCCTGCGAGTCGCTTCGCTCCCGCAGCCTGACACCCTCGCGCTTCGGTACCGCGGCAGGCGACGCCGAACTCGGCTTCGTCTCAGTGCGGATCGGACTCGGCTTCAGGTCGGACTGAAACCAAAAGAACCCCCGGGATTTCTCCCGGGGGTTCTTTCGTATCAGTAAGTACAGACTTACTCGACGACCTTGGTCACCGTGCCGGCGCCGACGGTGCGGCCACCCTCACGGATAGCGAAGCCGAGGCCCTCTTCCATAGCGATGGGCTGAATCAGCTCAACAACCATGTCGGTGGTGTCGCCAGGCATAACCATTGGCTTGTCTTCTGGCAGAGTGATCACACCGGTCACGTCAGTCGTACGGAAGTAGAACTGCGGACGGTAGTTCGTCTCGAACGGGTTGTGACGGCCACCCTCTTCTTTCTTGAGGATGTACGCGGTGCCCTCGAACTTGGTGTGAGGAGTGATCGAACCGGGCTGCACAACAACCTGGCCACGCTCAACGTCTTCACGCTTGGTGCCGCGAAGCAGCAGACCACAGTTCTCGCCAGCCCATGCCTCGTCGAGCTGCTTGTGGAACATCTCGATACCGGTAACGGTGGTCTTCTGGGTGGGGCGCAGGCCAACGATCTCAACCTCAGAGTTGATACCAAGGGTGCCACGCTCTGCACGGCCGGTCACAACGGTGCCACGGCCGGTGATGGTGAAGACGTCCTCAACAGGCATGAGGAACGGCTTGTCACGGTCACGCACCGGATCGGGCACGTTCTCGTCAACGGCTTCCATGAGCTCGAGAACGGCGTTAACCCACTTCTCTTCGCCCTGCAGAGCCTGGTAACCCGACACGCGCACAACAGGAACGTCGTCTCCGGGGTAGCCGTGCTTCGAAAGCTCTTCGCGAACCTCCATCTCGACGAGTTCGAGAATCTCTTCGTCGTCGACCTGGTCACACTTGTTCAGTGCGACGAGCAGGTAAGGAACGCCAACCTGCTTTGCAAGCAGAATGTGCTCTTTGGTCTGTGCCATCATGCCGTCGGTTGCAGCAACCACGAGGATAGCGCCGTCCATCTGAGCAGCACCGGTGATCATGTTCTTGATGTAGT
>JAAZHL010000229.1 GCA_012510755.1 Leucobacter sp. | reverse complement strand
TTGCCATTCGTACCCCGTATTTTTGTTCGGGTTGCCCACACAACCTGTCGACACGGCCCCACACCGACTCAGCGGTCGGCGCTGGAATCGGCTGTCACGCAATGGTGCTGATCATGGATGAGAAGCAGGTGGGGCAGGTGATTGGCACCACACAGATGGGTGGTGAGGGTACACAGTGGATCGGCATGGCGCCGTTCGTCGAGAACCCGCACCTCATTCAAAACCTTGGTGACGGCACCTTTCATCATTCAGGCTCGCTCGCAATTCGCGCATCGATCGCCGCGAAGACAAATATCACCTACCGGTTGCTGTACAACTCCACGGTGGCGATGACGGGTGGCCAAGACGCGGTGGGACAGATGCGTGTCGCGGAGATTGCTCGGGTGCTGCTGGCTGAAGGCGTCGCCAAGGTCATTGTGACGAGTGATGACCCTCGCAGCATTCGCAGGCAACGCCTTCCCGAGGGCGTCGAGGTGTGGCCTCGTGAACGGCTCGACGAGGCGCAGATTGCGCTTGCACAGGTCACCGGTACGACGGTGCTGATTCATGAGCAAGAGTGTGCGACCGAGTTGCGGCGCAAGCGCAAGCGGGGGCTCGCCCCCAAGCCACAAGAGTTCGTCATGATCAACGAACGTATCTGTGAGGGCTGTGGTGACTGCGGCGAGAAATCGAATTGCCTGTCAGTGCAACCAGTAGATACGGAATTTGGGCGTAAGACCCGCATACATCAGAGCTCATGCAACGTTGACAAGAGTTGTCTGTCAGGTGATTGCCCGGCGTTCATCACGGTCAGACCAGGCGAGGCAGGCAGCGACACCGCGCATCCCGCAACGATTGAGGCAAGTGATTTGCCGTTGCCGCCAGCCAGCGCGCAGCGATCGCACCGAATCAGAATTATGGGTATTGGGGGCACTGGCGTGGTGACCACCTCACAGTTGCTTGCGACCGCAGCGGTGCTCGCTGGCCGCTATGCCCGCACGCTTGAGCGCACGGGCCTCGCGCAAAAGGGGGGAGCCGTGGTCTCAGACGTGGCGATCGAGGCAGGCCCTTTCACCGAAGGCAACACCCTGGGTGAGGCGAGCTGCGACCTCTACCTCGGCTATGACCTGTTGGTTGCCGCCGATCCGGGCAATCTACGGGGGCTCGCAGTTGGCGCGACCGCACTCATTTCGACCTCGATCGTGCCCACGGGAAAAATGGTGACCGACACCGCCGTGCAGTTCCCACAGGTGCGGGCGTTGCTCGCGCGCATCACTGAACACGCGTCGCAGACACAGGTGCTTGACCTCGATCTGCGTCGCTACGCAGAGACGCTCTTTGGGTCTGAACAACTCGCCAATACGTTTCTGTTGGGGGTCGCCGTGCAACGTGGCGCGCTCAGTCTGCCACCAGAGAGCATCGAAGAAGCGATCAACCTGAATGGGGTGGCCGTGAACGCGAACGTGCAGGCGTTTCGAAGGGGTCGGCAATTCGTGGCTGATCGAGCTGCGCTCGACGCTGAGGTGAGTCGGCTTGAACCAGCTCGAGATGACGAACAGCCTGCACCAAGCCGCATCGTGCGCGCCGCCCCAGGCAGCGAGCTCGAACGACTTGTTGCGCTACGCCGCCACGAGCTGCGCGCCTACCAAAACGAAGCCTACGCGCAGCGCTACGAACATTTCATCGAGCAAGTGCGCGCAGCTGAAATGGCGCAGTGCCCGCTCGCGGGTGACTCTGATGGTACTCATGCCCCTGGCACACTGTCGCTGCCGTTCAGCGAAGCAGTTGCTCGCAATCTCTACAAACTGATGGCGTACAAAGACGAATACGAGGTGGCGCGGCTCGCCCTTGACCCCACGATGCGGGCAGAGGTCGAGCAACAGTTCGGACGAGCAGCTCGAGTCAGCTGGCGCCTGCACCCGCCGACCCTCAAAGCGTTGGGCCTGAAGCAGAAGATCGCGCTTGGCAGCTGGTTCGCCCCAGCGTTTGCCGGGTTAAAATTTGCGCGCGCACTGCGGGGCACACCGTTTGACGTGTTTGGCTACGACAAGATGCGAAAGCTCGAGCGCCAGCTGATCCGTGAATACGAAGACGAGGTTCGAGACCTGCTGACTCAACTACGACCAGACACCCTGCAGCGTGCAGTGCAGATTGCTGAACTGCCCGACATGATTCGCGGCTACGAAGACGTGAAACTGCGAAACGTGAAGCGGTATCGCGAGCAGCTTGCCGAAATCAAGGCTAGGTTGTGAGGTGTGGGGCGATCCTCGCATACACAATTCTGTGAGCACGCAGGCGACATGCAGCAGGCACTAATCAGATTCATAGAATTGCCGGGCACGCTTGAGGGAGTAGAAAGGCGGTATCACCGTGACAACCACTCCCGGGTCAGAGCAGCCCTCTCAGTTTGAGGCGGGGCAGACCCAGCCAACCGCCCCACTGATGCAACCAACTTCGAGCTATCCGGCTGCGGGCTATGCGCCGCACCCCTCACACCTGCCCCCCGCTCAACCGCTAGCCGAAGCAGCGCCGCAGGCGGCGTACTCAGCGACTGCGGAGCCGCAGGTCGGCAGCCAGAAGAAGTCGCGGGCAAGGGTGCTGTTCGCTGGTATCGCGATTGGCGCCGTCGTGGGCGGTGTCATCGGTGGGGGCGCGTCTGCGTTGGTCGTCGCCAACCAGCCGCAGTCGACCATCGTGCAGCAGCAGGCCGGCGGCACGCTCACCCTCAACAACCTCGAGACCGCGACGAGCGTATCCGGGGTAGCTGCGGTCGCGATTCCGAGCGTCGTCACGCTTGAAGTGAACGGCCGCAGTGCTGCAGGCTCTGGCTCAGGGGTGATCTATAGCGAAGACGGATACATCGTGACGAACGCGCACGTCGTGACGCTCGACGGCGGCGCAGGCGCAGGCGCTGAGATTCGTGTCTGGCTGAGCGACGGACGCATCGTCGATGGTTCGCTCGTCGGCGTTGACCCCTTCGCAGACCTTGCTGTGGTGAAAATCGAAGCAGAGGGCCTCGTGCCCATTCAGATTGCCGACGCAGAATCAGTGAACGTCGGCGACCTCGCAGTGGCCATTGGCGCCCCACTGAACCTGTCAAACACCGTGACGAGCGGTGTCGTGAGCGCGCTCCACCGTGGCAATTCGGTTGGTAGCCCCATCATTCCTGAAGACCCGC
>JAAZHL010000228.1 GCA_012510755.1 Leucobacter sp. | reverse complement strand
GCTCCCGCGTCAACCGTGAGGTCAGAGTCTCGTCAAACAGTTGCACGCCTTTGGTTGACCCAAGGCCTTCCAATGTCCAGGTGTCGCTTGGAGGGTCGCGTCGTAGACGTGCATAGGTTTTCGTGAGCGTCATGTCGGGGTCGTTCAACGTCATCGGTGTTGCGTCAGTAGTGGCGACGGGTGCCCGGCCAATCACGACGTCGTTGGTATCGAGCCACGCAACGTCGTTGAATTCTGTCGTCAGCGCCCACCGTGGTGGTGCGACCACCTGTGTCACTTCGACCTCGGCAGACAGCCCGCCCCCAGCTGCAACCGCGTCAGCTGGCGAGGCTTGTGACGGCGGTGTCGCCGGGTGACCGCTCACGGTCGGCTGCACCGGATGACTCAGTGAGTGCGTGAGCGCGCTTGTGTTCGGTCGCGCTGCTTGCGGATCGAGCCCGCACCGGAGGCAGCGACCGGTGCTCCCGGTGGGCACCACATTGATTTGGTGGCAGAACCAGCACTGTGCAATTTCTTTCATACCCATCGACGGGCATGTGCGCGCAACAGTAGCCTCGCAGGGAAGAGCGCAGGCGTGCACCGTTTTAGCGTGGCACCCTCTTCACCTTCACCATCTACCCATTTCTATACCTCCTCACCGTCTTTCACATTCCTTCTCATCACCACTCCTTTTCTTCTCCACTTTCACTACCTACTTCCTCTGTACTTTCTCCCTACACGACTGGCATTTGAGGGTGGTGCCCATTCGCGTTCCCAAACATCATTTGCGCGCGGCCAGTATTCGTTTGATGACCCGAACGACCGGAAACAGTGTGGGAGTTAAGTAGATGGTGAAGAAATCTCGCGACCAACTCAGGTATGAGCAGGAGATGGTGGAACGGCGCAGGCAGTTTTCGGCGCGTGGAATTGCGCACCCTGCTGTACCACTCGGAAAGGGTGAGCTGTGGCGTATCGCGTGCGAGCGGCCTGGCTGTTCGGAGACCTTTGTGACGGGAGCGAAGCAGAGACGCTTTTGTTCAGCTGCATGTCGCCGCAACGTGGAAGCCGTCGTGAAGAAGCGGCTCGAGTGGTGGGAACGTCGCGAGCAGACCTGTGCTGCTCCGAACTGTGCTGAAACGTTTCTGCCGGTGCAGGCGGCGCATCGGTTCTGTTCATCGAAATGTCAGCAGCGAGCATATCGAGCCGCCGGCAAGTTGAACGGCACTCAATGCGCGCACTGCGGAGTCGATATGCAGGGGCGCACGGCCAGAGCGAAATACTGTTCGCCACGGTGCCAAGTCGCGGCCTCACGTCAAAGAAGGAAAGAAGTGCACTGATGATTACTGTCGCTATCGTTGGGGCTTCACGCAATGCGTGGGGCTACCTTTACAACACGATCACCAGTGAGCACGGGGCTGAACGTGCGGGGGAGAAGGCTTCCTACTATTTTGAGGAAGGCACTCCGCCTGGTCGATGGGCAGGGCGCGGGGCGATCGCTGCACGTCTGTCGTCTTTTAACAAGGCGGTCGAAGAGATTCATCTTTCGCGCTTGTTTGGACTCGGGGTGCACCCGTTGAGCGAAGCAAAGCTTGGGAAAGCGTTCGATGTTGCGGTACCGCTGACTGAGCGAGTGGAATTACGTGCAGCCGCACTGCCTGACGACCTCACCCCTTTGGGACGCGAAGAGGCGATCGCCGCGATCACTGAAGAAGAGCTTGCGGTGAAACAAAAGCAAGGCGTATCCGGGTTCGAGTTCGTGTTCTCCCCGCCAAAAAGTGTAAGCGCGTGGTGGGCGCTGGCAGACCCGGAGCTCAAAGACGAGATTCGCCAAGCGCACCAGGCAGCGATCGACGCCACCATCACAAAACTTGAAACCGATATCGTGCGTACCCGCACCGGGGTCGACGGGATTGCGCAGGAACACGTGCAAGGCGTCAACGCGGCACTGTTCGACCACTGGGACTCTCGCGAGGGTGACCCGCAGCTTCACACCCACATGCTGGTCTCAAACCGTGTGCAAGGGCTTGACGGGAAGTGGCGCACGATCGATTCTCGTTGGTCCTTAATGCCGGCGGTTGCGACCGCTGGCGCGTACTACGACACCGTGCTGATGGACGAACTGTCGACCCGCTTCGGTGTGGAATGGACGACAGAAGAAGTGCTCCAGAACCCAGAGCAGTATCAACGCTGGCTGATGCGCCAGCAGAGGGTAGACAGTCCAGCCGCACGTCACCAATTCTCTATTGACAGCGGAACCGGGGAAGGTTCAATCAAATGGCAGCTTGCAGGCGTGCCTGATTCCCTCGCACAGGAATACTCGGCACGCTCAAAGCAAATTCGGGGGGAGAAAGATCGACTCATTGAAGAGTACGTGCGAAAGCACGGACGGCAGCCGTCTTCTGCGACGATCATTAAAATGCGGCAGCAAGCAACGTTGAGCACCAGGCGCGCAAAGCGGGTGCCGTCGCTCCGGGAACTCACCCAGTCGTGGCGGGATCGCGCACTGGCGCACGTGGGTGATTCATTCCTGTTTGCTGATCGTTTTCGAGAGGCCGGGCGTGAACGGTTGAACGATCTTCCCTTGTGGACATTCCGACATGACGACGTCGACGACGAAGCAGCGAGAGAAGCGGCAGAGTATGTGTTGCACAACCTTGCCGCCACCAGGTCAACGTGGGGGCGCACCAACGCCGAAACGGGAGCCTTGCGGGCGATCGCCGGTTGGCGGTTCCGGTCACCCGAAGATCGCGACCTTGCCGCCAAACGGGTCGTTGACCTGGTGCTGGCTCAAGCAATCCCGTTGACGCCAAAGAACTCATTGCGCACACCCAGCGTGTTTCGTACCGCAGATGGTGAAGATATGTTCAGGCCAGTTACGCGGGATCTCTACACGACCACCGAAGTTTGGGACGCAGAGGAACGACTGCTCGAGGCAGGGCGCAGCACGCATGGTGCCGTCGTGAGCGAGAGCTTGGTTGAGGTGATGATTGGCACCCCGACAGGCAGCGAGGGGCGAATCCTTTCTGACGATCAAGCTGCAGCAGTCTCGAACCTGCTCACGAGCGGTCGCACCGTCGACGTGCTTGTCGGGCCTGCAGGTGCCGGCAAGACGACGAGCCTCGAGAAGCTTCGTGAAATCTGGGAACGAGAATATGGTGCCGGGAGCGTGCGCGGACTCGCGCCCACGGCACGTGCCGCTGAAGTGCTTGCCGAATCGCTCGGTATCGAAACCGAGAACACCGCGAAATGGTTACATGAGACAGCACGCGGCACCGACACGAAAGATGGGTTTGACTATCGGCTGAAACCAGGCGACCTCATGATTGTTGACGAGGCATCTATCGCCGGCACTATCGCGCTCGATGAACTCCGTTCGCAAGCAGATGCCGCTGGCGCGAAGCTGTTGCTGGTGGGTGACTGGGCACAGCTTGCTGCAGTCGATGCCGGGGGAGCGTTCGGGTTGCTTGCGGCCGACCGTGACGACGTTGCAGAGCTGGTGAACCTTCACCGGTTCAAAGCGGATTGGGAAGCCGCTGCATCGAAGCTGCTGCGCCTCGGGAAGGTCGCAGGTCTCACCCCGTACATCGAGCACGGTCGTATCACGCACGGGTTTGACGAGACCATCATCGCTGACGCGGTAGAGGCATGGAAGCAAGATGAGGCGACGGTGAATGACGCGACAGGCGACACGCTCGTGTCGTTGCTGATCGCGCCAACGAACGACATGGTGGAACGTCTCAACGACATTGCTCGAGAGTGGCGCGTCACTCAAGGGCATGTTGACGCGACACAAGAAGCGGCCATTGCTTCGGGTGTCGCGTCACCCGGCGACAGAATCGTGACGCGACAAAACGATCGTCGGCTTCGCACCGACCATGACCGGTGGGTGAAAAACAACGACGAATGGGTTGTCGCCTCGATTGATGACGCGACAGGCGACATTATTGCTGTCGCTGGCGAAGAGACGGTGACACTGCCCTCGTCATACTGTCGCGACCACGTGCAGCTCGCTTATGCGACAACTGCGCACCGGTCACAAGGCAGAACCGTTGACACCGCCCACACCATCGTGGACAGTTCAGCCTCACGAGAAACTTTCTATGTCGCGATGACGCGAGGGAAACTGTCTAACCGTGCCTATGTCGTCATCGACGAGGACAGCGTCATAGGCGACAACGCAGCGACAGGCATGACGCGCACGTGGCGCGAAACTCTCGAACATGTGGTTGTGACGCGAGGCGGCGATATTGCCGCACACGACACCCTCGAGGGGGAAGCGGAACGACTCGGGTCAATCAGGCAACTGTATGCCGAATACCAGACGCTGACCGCGCACGAGCTGGAACGCGAATACTTGCCCACGCTCCGAGAACTCGGTTTGATCGAAGACGAGACCAACGACTCGCCGTACCTCGGGCCGCTTCTGGCGAACCTCCGTCGCCTCGAAACTGCAGGGGCAGACATTCCGCAAGCGGTGACCATGCTGCTGCAGGAGAGAGACACCGGTGACGCGCGCGACGTGCTCGCAGTCCTACATAACCGAGTGCGAAACTATCTGGGCGACTTCAACGAGCTCGCGGCCGGCGCCGAGCGGTACGGTGGCTTGCTCGACACCTTGCGTCTGCAGCCTGACGAAGCAGGCGGCAGACGCAATACGCTGCGCCTATATCGGGCGCTCTCGTTGCTTGAACGCCTCGGCATGAACGGTGAAGAGGAAATGCGGAACGTGCTACTCAGTACCAAGCGCACCCAGATCAATGATCCTGCAGGATATGTTCTTGCAGCGCTCAAGCGCGCCCACAATATTAC
The DNA here is from genome assembly GCA_012510755.1 of Leucobacter sp. Lineage (GTDB taxonomy): Bacteria > Actinomycetota > Actinomycetes > Actinomycetales > Microbacteriaceae > Leucobacter. Next base: position 2,591 of record JAAZHL010000228.1, on the reverse strand, counting down.
CGACGCTGAGCTTGGGCGACCCATCGCCGGGCGTGACGCAAAGGGCGGTGAGCTGATTGCGGGTCTTCTCGAACATGCCCCGACCTTTGGGGACCAAGCGTTTACCGATGCCCTGCATGATCGACAGATTGCGATCCAGCTGCGGGCAGAGTTCCTGGTCGACCGCGCGATCGCAAACAACGAACCTTGGCTTCGTGAACTCGGTGAGGTCCTGCCTGGCCGTGAGGAAGAATGGCGGACTCGAGCCGTCACCGTGGCGTGCTTCCGTGACCTGTACAGCATCACCAGTGATGACGCACTCGGGCGTGAAAATGCTTACGCCAAGAACCGTGAGCGAGACCGGCAGATCGTGGCGGCCATGCTTCGGGAACCACAGCCCCCAGCTGTCCAAGCTGTTGGGACCGTGGACGTGCCCACGCCATCATCATCTGCTGCGCTGCAGGCCCGTCTGTAGCGCAGCAAGCAGACGTGGCTTAGAAAATGCTCCATTGACTCGCACAACGCCACGTTGCATTGCGCTGGTTGATCGCGTGAGGTGCATGATTCACACACTACTTGGCGATAGTGCAAGATGAGAGAGTGAGCAAACCTCTTTCTCTCAATGAGATTCGTAGTAGGGCCGCCGAGTTCGTAGTTGCATGGCGCGAGAGTCCTGGCGACGAAAGACAAGACGCCCAGACTTTCGTCAGCGAGCTACTTGGTGTCTATGGCATCACAGAACGGCGGGCTGCCCTCTACGAGAAACGGGCAAAACGCACTTCGACTGGCGCAGGCGGCTATATCGACGCGCTAGTGCCTGGCCAGCTGCTGATCGAGATGAAGAGTGCAGGCAAGCCGCTATGGGTAGCTGAGCAACAAGCCCTCGACTACATGGACGCACTTAGCGATAACGAGCAGCCACGTTATGTACTTACCAGTGACTTTAAACGATTTCGCTTGCTGGACATGAAATCTCCTGAAGGTGACGACGTCACCGAATGGACTCTCGAAGAACTGCCTCGTCTTGCCAGTAAGCTAGCGTTCTTGGCCGGATACCAGACCCGCGAGTTTGGGTCGAAAGAGCAAGAAGCGGCTTCTATCAAAGCGGCGCAGCTCATGGCAGAGCTGTGGACTGCGCTCGACGGATCAGGCCTCAGCGACCACGACGCAGGTGTGTTTCTTGTGCGTACACTTTTCGCGCTTTACGCTGACGACTCCGGGGTGTGGGAGCGTGGTTTGTTTGAAGAGTTTCTTGAGACCCGCACAGCAAAGGACGGCTCTGACCTGGGTGCACAACTCGTGAGTCTCTACCAGGTCATGAATCAGCCTCTCGAGCGTCGCCCAGCTTCACTTGACGAACTCGTGCGCAGATTTCCATACGTCAATGGTGGCGTGTTCGAAGACCCCCTGCCGATTCCGTTCTTCGACCGGCAAGTTCGAGCCCGACTTATGCAGGCGTCTGCCTTTGACTGGCATGAAATCAGCCCCGCAATTTTTGGGTCACTATTTCAGGCGGTAAAGTCTCCCGAAGCTCGGCGCAGCCTCGGTGAGCATTACACCACCGAGACCAACATCATGAAGACTCTTGGGCCGTTGTTTCTCGATGAACTCCGCGAATGGTTTGACACCGCCCGACATGACGTCACGGCACTCAAGAAATTGCGTGCTCACCTCGCCGAAATTCGAGTGCTTGACCCGGCCTGTGGATCAGGCAACTTCCTGATCGTCGCCTACCGTGAGCTACGGATGCTCGAGCTAGACATTCTGGTGCGACTGCAAGAACTGGGTGATAAGACTGCGGTGCCCACCTTGTATTTTGAGCGCGACGACCTCGCTGTGCAGCTGTCACATATAGGTGGGATAGAGATTGAAGAATGGCCGGCGCAGATCGCTCGCATGGCGATTCGACTGGTCGATCACCAAGCCAACATGCAAATGGAACTGGCCTTGGGTAAAGCCCCAGACACATTGCCGCTCGACACTGTGAAGATCATTCACGTTGGGAATGCGCTGCGCACTGACTGGGCCGAGGTGATGCCTGCCACAGGTCGTGTTCGGGTCGTGGGTAACCCGCCGTTTATTGGGCAGTCTTTAAAGAGCGCTGAGCAGACGGCCGATCTGAAATATGTGTGGGGTAAACAGTACGACGGATACCTCGACTACGTCACAGGCTGGTATAAAAAATCGATCGACTACTTCGCAGGCGTTAACGGCGGCAGATTTGCCTTCGTGTCGACTAACTCCATAGTCCAGGGCCAGCCGGTGCCAGCACTATTCAGGCCGATCTTTGAAGCAGCCTGGCGTATTCGTTTTGCGCACCAGCCCTTCGCCTGGGTAAGCGAAGCCTCTGGTGCTGCCGCTGTGCACTGCGTCATCACGGGCTTTGACCAAGAGACAAAAACTGCCCCTATTCTTTACACCTATGCTTCACCAACCGATCAACCCATTGCTGTTACGGCAGGCTTCATCAATGGGTATCTCATTGATGGCCCGAGTGTATTCGTAGAGAAACGCATGCGACCCATTAGTAGTCTCTTACCAGCCATAAATTACGGGTCAAAACCCGTCGATGGTGGGCATCTCATCGTAGAAGAAGAGGAATACGATGCCTT
>JAAZHL010000227.1 GCA_012510755.1 Leucobacter sp. | reverse complement strand
TTCTGCGTTTTGCATCGTGACCTTGGTGATCGCGCTACCACCTGTGCGGGCCTGGGGAATCGCTTCAAGCGTCTCGTCGGTCCCATAGAGCACCCCGATTCCGTTCGGGCAGAGCGCCTTGTGGCTTGAGAAGACTGCGAAGTCGACGCCGAGCTCGGTGAAATTGACGGGTATGTGAGGCACTGATTGGCACGCATCGAGCACGGTGATCGCCCCCACTGCCTGCGCAAGGGCGACGAGATCGGCGACCGGAGCCACCATACCTGTCACATTTGACACGTGCCCGAACGCAAATATGCGAGTGCGGCTATTTATTGCCGCGCGAGCGGCGTCGAGTGACCACGTGCCATATTCGTCAACGGGAATGTATGTGAGGCTTGCGCCCGTCTTCTTTGCGAGACGTTGCCAGGGAATCAGGTTTGCGTGATGCTCAGCTTCTGTGACGAGGATCTCATCGCCGGGGCCGAGCTCATACTTGCTCGAATTGCCTAGACCGAGACCTGCATTGACCTCGCCGATGCCCAATGCGATCATGTTGAGCGCATCGGTAGCTCCTGCAGCCCACACGATCTGCTCGGGCTTTGCGGCCCCAACAAAATTTGCCACTGTCGCTCGTGCCGTCTCGAACCTTTCGGTCGCGCTACCGACTGCCTGGCTCGTGCCGCGGTGCACGGCCGCGTAATCGCGTTCGAGAAATGATCGCTCGATGTCGAGGACGCGAAGTGGTCGCTGTGACGTCGCCGCGGAGTCGAGGTAGGCAACCGGCATACCCTCAGACTGCGGAAGATTCGCAAAGTAGGGAAACTCGGCTCGAAGGCGAAACACCTCAGCGGTGGTCAATGCGGCGGACATGCTTCTATTCTTTCACTTTGCCCTGGGCGCGGCTGAGATCGGGTTGCGCCCACAGCGAAGCGGTCGATACGCCGCCGACATGCGATGGTGCGCCGCTAAGCCACTGTGATTGGGCCAGTGGAGGGTGTCAGACGACCCGCTGGGGTTACGAACCAATTCACGATACCGCTGACAAGTGCGCAGAGCGCGGCAGCCAGAGGCAGCATGAGCGAGGCGTTCGTGCCCAGATGCTCTGCGACCACGCCGGTCAGCGCCGCAGCGAGTGATTGGCCGACGATCACTCCAGACCCCAACATCGTCATGACTGTGGCTGAGCGACCGAGTGGTGTGCGTGCAGCCCCAAATCCGTACAGTGTCACGAGCAGTGGGCCAATGCCGAGACCAAGCAACGCGAGTGCCCACAGCATGCCGGTCGTGTCAGCCACCGTTTGCAAGACGACGCCGCCAAACGAGAGCAACGCAGCGAATGTGAGCCAGCGGTATCGCAGGGTGAACTTTGGTGAGAACCAGGTCACGCCGATCGCGAGAAGCGCCGAGGTCACTCCCATCGCACCATAGAGCAGACCCGCTTGTTCAGGTGCGCCGAGGTCTTGCATGAATGCGGTGAGCGAGGTGAGCATCGAGCCAAAAAACATGCCGACAGAGAAGATGCCAAAGACGGTGATGAGTAGCGCAGGTCGCCACAGCTCGGTTACAGGGGCGAGCGCGGTGCGCTGCTGTTCAGCGGTGCGCGCAGGGGGGCTCGTACGGTGCACGGCAAACAGCGAGACAAAGATCAGGGTAAGTATGGCGGCGCCAACGATTGGCGCCCAAGCTCCGAACTGTGTGGCAAGCAAACCCACGACCACAGGCCCGAACACAAATACGACTTCGTCACCCGTCGACTCATACGCGAGTGTGGCATTCAGGGTGCGCGGTCGCTGCTCGCGGGGCAACTTCGTTTGCACGACGCCGACGAGACGCGAGCGCGACAGCGGCGAGATCTGTGGTGCGGTCGCACCCACAACGAATGATGCTGCGAGCATCACCCCATCGGACAGCGGGCTAAAAGCGATCCACGCGAGCGCCCCGAGCGCCACGCTATTGACGGTGCCGATGATGAGCAGCGTCGACCGTTGCCCGAAGCGGTCGGCTATTGCCCCAATGAACGGCCCAAAACACGCTACCCCGGCCCCGACCATGGCCGAGGTGAGGCCGCCGAGCTCGACAGACCCGCGCGCGGCGACTGCCAAAGTCAGCACCCCGACCACCATCATGGCGTAGGGAACTCGGGCAAGCAGCGCGAGCGGAAAGTATGCGAAGCCGGTGTGCGGCAGCAGCGATCTCAGTTGTCAGACCCCATCTGCTGTGCGAGGAAGTTTGCAAAGGCCTGACCGTCGCTCGGCTCGCCAACATAGGCATCACCGTTCACCAACACCAGCGGGGTGCCCTCAACTCGCAGCCCAGCCTGATTAGCATTGGGCACCGTGTTCGCGAACACCCACGAGTTCAGTGCCTGGGTGAACGTGACGAACCGCTCCGTGGTGATGCAGTCTGCCGCCGCTGGGCTGAGGCCCCCCGCCGCGTCATCAAGCACCGCGACGAGTTCTTCATTACTGAGCCCTGGCCCACCGCCCGGCTGCACCGCTGGCGAAAGCAGTGCGGTGTGGGCGGCCCATGCCGACTCAGGCTGGAGGTCGACGATGCAGGCCACTGCTGCCGCAGCGCGCGATGAATAGTAAGTGCCTTCGCTGGCGCGGTCGAGAAAGCTTAGTGTCACCACCTCGACGGTCGCACCATCTGCGATCGCTTGCGTAAGCAGTTCGCTGTTTGCCTGCTCAAATGTCGAGCAGTGTGGGCACCGGTAGTCAACATAGATCAAGATGTCTGTTGCGCCATCGCCACGAACGACCTCGTGCGGTTGTGGTGCGGTGCCGGGCTGCAGCGGAGCCGACTGCAGAGGCATCGGCTGATCCCCGTGTGCTGCAAAGACGATGCCACCGCTCGCCATGTTCGCAGGCCATTCGATGAGCGTGTCTGACGGGGTGTCGGGTGTCCACTCTTCAACCTGGCCGTCATTGCCGCCCTCAGTTGTGTTGCCTGAACCAAGCAGATTAGTGGTGACTGCGACGACGCTCAACGCGCCAACGATGATCGCGACGAGCATGGCGATCGCGCCCGCAATCAGCCCGGTCAGACTCGCAGCCCACGGCTGACTACGCCGCACCAGCGCGACAATCGCCACGATGATGGCGACACATCCGAGTGCACCGCCCAACACGACCAGTGAGCCGAAATAGAACGCTGCCACCACCGCGCTGAGCAGCGCGATCAGACCGAGTGCCATCGCGGCAATGGCGAGCCCGCTGCCGGCTGGGCGTTGTTGCCCGGCAGGGTGCGGGTGGGGCGGCGGCACCGCAACCCACCCCTGCGGGGTCTGAGGTGACGGCACCTGTGCTGGGGGTGCTGAACTTGTGATGGGGGAGGGCTGCTGCTCGTCACTCATGCCGTCTATTCTGTCAGGCGAAGGTGTATGCCAGGCCGTGAGCTGGCACCGCCATACGTGCGCACCAGCCTGCCGTCACGCCGTCGCGGTGACGTGCCCGCGAACGGGTCTGGGCGTGACCCCGCTGCTTCAGGCGTAGCATGGAGACATGCTCTGGCTCGCTGCGACTCCCATCGGTAACCTCGCAGACGCGTCGCCCCGCTTGCGCGAGGCATTTGAAACGGCCGATGTCATTGCGGCTGAGGACACACGGCACACCGCGCAGCTGCTGCGCCTCTTGGGCATCTCTGCCCGCCCAGAGCTCATCGCTTTGCATGATCACAACGAGCGAGCCCGAGCCGAGAGCATTGTCGAGCGTGCTGCCAGAGACGAAGTGTTGCTGGTGAGCGATGCGGGAATGCCGACGGTGTCTGACCCCGGCTTTCGGGTGGTGCAGCTCGCGGCTGAGCGGGGGGTGCAGGTGAGCGCGATTCCCGGGCCGAGTGCGGTTATCACGGCACTCGCGGTTGCGGGCCTGCCAACTGACCGCTTTACGTTTGAGGGTTTTGTGCCGCGAAAACAGGGTGAGCGGCAACGCCTGCTGAGCGAACTCGCTACAGAGCCACGCACGATGGTGTTCTTTGAAGCACCCTCACGCATCGCGAGCGCACTCACCGCCTTTGCGGCACAGTTTGGCGAAGACAGGCAGGCCGCAGTCTGTCGAGAACTCACCAAACTGCACGAAGAAGTGAAACGGGGCAGCCTGAAAGAGCTGGCACAGTGGGCTACCGATGGCGTGCGTGGTGAGATCGTGCTCGTCGTGGCTGGCGCAGAGCCTGGCACGCTTTCAGCAGCTGCAGCACTCGCTGAGGTGCACGACCGAGTTGCCGCCGGTGAGCGCATGAAAGATGCCGTGAAAGGTGTCGCAGAGGCGAGCGGCTTGTCAGCACGTGACCTCTACGCGGCCGCGCTCACGGCCAAGACAGAAAGAAGCGATGATGTTGGCGAGAACTCTCAAAGTTGAACTGTGGCGTTTCGCCCTGCCAATTCTGTGGTTCGGCATGGTGGCGGCGATTAGCTTCATCGAGGCGCCACTGAAGTTCCAGGCCCCCGGCATCACGATTCCGCTCGGACTTGGCATCGGTAGGCTGGTGTTTGCCGCGCTCAACCTGGCTGAGGGGCTGATTCTTCTGGCCTACACCTTGCTCGCGTTCTTCCCGACACAAGCTCGTCTCTCGGCCCAGCGTCTCTGGGTCTGGGGTGGCCTGCTCGTGGTCTTTCTGTTCAAATTGGCGGTCGTGCGGCCGCCGCTGAACGCCCGAACCGATTTGGTGTTGGCCGGTGCAGAACCGGGCCAGTCGCCGTGGCACTACATCTATATTGCGTGCGATGTCATCACGATGGTGTTGCTGCTTGTGGCCTCGGTGCAGGCGGGCAGGGCGATCCTCGTAGCAACAACTTCACGTGCCGCCCAGTGACGTTGTAGGCGACATTACCAACTTGTGCTTGCTGGTCACGCTCAGTCGCTGCTGACGGCATCCGTGTGCGCAAGTTCTTGGCCGGTGAACGCATGAACTGCGCCGCCGGTGCGCACAGCAAGCCCCGAGGGTCGTGGTGCAGAATAGGCGAGTGCGCGGCAACCTGCGCAGTGACCTAGCCGAAGAGGATTCCAGTGAAACGCAACCGCGCCCTACTCGCACTCATGCCGATTGCCCTGGTGAGCACTCTGCTTGCCGCTTGCAGCAGCTCAGAGCCGACCACCGGCCCGAGCGGTGTCGACTGCACTCCCGCGGGCGCGGCGAGCAGCGCATTGAAAATCGAGGGCGACTTTGGCACTGCGGTGACGCTGGCTTCTGACGTGCCCGTGACCGCTGATGCGCTCGAACGCTCGGTGCTGATTCAGGGTGACGGCGAAGTCGTGCAGGCCGGTGACGAGATTTCGACGATGGTGACCTACATTAATGGCACGAGCGGCGATGTGCTCAACAGCCAGCAGATCGACCTCGTCTACGACACTGACCAGATCGAACCATGGGCGTTTGACATCATTAACTGCTCGTCGTTTGGCGACCGGGTCGCTGCAGTAGCCCCCGTGGTAGAGGTGCTCGGTGCTGGTGGCGGCGTGAACGTAGGTATGGAAGACACCGACAGCTTCGTGCTGGTCTTCGACTTTCTCGAGGCGTGTGAAGCATTGACCCCACGAGATGCGAACTTCCCTGAGGTCGACTTGGGTGACGGTACGACCGAGCCAGTGATTACGATCCCGGCGTGCATGGAACCGCCCGCCGAACTCGAGATCGAGGTGCTCGTCGAGGGCGATGGCCCGGTCGTCGAGGCCGACCAGAACATCATGACGAACTACGTCGGTGTTGACTGGGACGGTGCCGTACGCTTTGACGGCAACTGGAGCGAGACCGGTATTCAGTTCAGCACCGCAGAGGGTGCGCTCATCAGTGGTTTCACGCAGGCGATGGTGGGCCAGAAGATCGGCTCAACGATTTTGGTGACCATGCCCTCTGAACTTGGCTACAACGACGGCATGACGCGCACCTTCGTGCTGCAACTCGTGAGCGTCGCCTAACGCTCGCTTGCCACGGTCACTAGCCACGGTCATCGGCGCGCTGTCGCGATGGCCGTGGCTCTTTCCGTTGCCCGTGGCTCTTGCCGCGTAAACACGGCAGAATGTAAGGCATGCGTAGGGTCATAGTTCTAGGATCGACCGGGTCGATTGGCGAGCAAACGCTCGACGTCATTCGCTCAAACCCCCAACGGTTTCGAGTGGTGGGGCTCGCCGCTGGCAGCAACGCTGACCGGCTACACGAACAGGCCGAAATGTTCGACGTCGAACACACGGCACTCGGCATCGAAGAGGCCACGCAGCTGGTGCGCGACGTGGAATGCGATGTGGTGCTCAACGGCATTACGGGGTCGGTCGGTTTGGGGCCCACGCTCGCGGCGCTCGCCGCGGGCCGCACACTCGCGCTCGCGAATAAAGAGTCGCTCATCGTCGGTGGCGAACTGGGCACCCGCGCCGCGAAACCCGGACAGATAGTTCCGGTCGACAGTGAACACTCGGCCATCGCGCAGGCGCTACGAGCGGGCGAACGCACCGAAGTGCGGCGCCTGATTCTGACCGCGAGCGGCGGACCATTCCGCGGGTATAGTCCACAGAAGCTGCGCGGTGTCACCCCGGCGCAGGCGGTGCAGCATCCCACCTGGACTATGGGTAAGGTCATCTCGACAAACTCTGCGACCCTCATCAATAAGGGTCTCGAAGTCATTGAGGCGCATCTGTTGTTCGGCATCTCATACAACGACATCGAGGTGGTGGTGCACCCGCAATCAATCGTGCATTCGATGGTCGAGTTTGTTGATGGCTCGACGATTGCACAGGCGTCACCACCCGACATGCGAGTGCCCATCGCGCTCTCGCTTGATTGGGGTAAACGGGTCAGCGGAGTTGGCCCGCAACTCGATTGGACGACGGCCCAGACCTGGCAGTTCGAGCCGCTCGATGACGAATCATTCCCCGCCGTGCGGCTTGCCAAGCGGGCAGGTCTTGCGGGCAGCACATTTGCGGCAGCCTACAACGCCGCAAATGAAGAGGCAGTCGAAGCCTTTCATGCGGGCCGCATTTCGTTCACTGACATTGTTGATGTGGTGCGTGGCGTGGTCGAAAGTCATACGGCGCCTGCGCAATTGACGCTCGAGACCCTCGCCGATGCTGAACGGGCCGCCCGGGCGGCAGCGCAACGCGCCATCGCGACTGTTCGCAACTGAGCTCGCCTGGGTAGGCTGCACGCGAACTCCACGCTTTCACCTATCCCGCCACCTTGCCGAGTCTTGCTGCTAAACTGACGGCACATCTGAATATCGGCCGTTTGGGCCGCTGCGGGAGAGTCTGATGCCAGACATCAGCGCCGTAGGAGCAATCCCTCCCCGGGAATCTCTCAGGCACCCGTACCGCAGTGGTGAGGCAACTCTGAAAAGAAGCGAGCTTGCTCGCTCACCGAAGGTGCAAGGGCACACTGCCCGAATCTCTCAGGTCAAGCTACAGAGCGGGGAGAACCCCTATTTTGTCGCGCGCGACCCGCTCTCGGAGGTTCTCTTGACCACACAGCTCGATCTCTCTGCGTTTGAACGCAGGCACATTGGCGTGACCAGCCACGCTGACCGTGAGGCAATGCTCGCAACCGTTGGCTACACGAGTGTGCAAGAGCTCGTCGACGCAGCAGTGCCGCAGACTATTCGCACGCAGAATGAGCTCAACCTGCCGCCTGCCCTGAGAGAAGAAGAGATTCTCGCCGACCTGCGTTCACTCGCAAACATGAACCAGCTGCACACGCAAATGATCGGGCAGGGCTTCTACGACACCTTCACGCCACCGGTCATCCTGCGCGGCGTGCTCGAAAACCCAGCCTGGTACACCGCATACACGCCATACCAGCCCGAAATTTCGCAGGGCCGCCTCGAAGCTCTGCTGAACTTTCAGACCATGGTCGCCGATCTCACGGCTTTGCCCATCGCGAACGCCTCAATGCTCGACGAAAGCTCGGCAACGGCAGAGGCAGTGTTGCTCATGCGGCGAGCCAACCGTCAGACGGCGAACGGCAAGACCGTGCTCGACGCGAACCTGTTCGAACAAACGATCGCGGTCGTGCGTGGCCGGGCCGAAGCGCTCGGTTTCGAAGTCGAGGTAGCCGATTTGTCGGCAGGGCTGCCCGAGGGTGAGATCAATGGCATCGTGCTGCAGCAACCAGGCAGCAACGGCGCGGTCGTCGACCACAGCCAGACTATTGCCGCAGCGAAAGCACGCGGCGCTATGGTGACGGTCGTCGCTGACTTGCTTGCGCTCACACTGATCGTGGCCCCCGGCGAACAGGGGGCAGACATCGCAGTGGGCAACACTCAGCGCTTTGGCGTGCCGCTGTTCTTCGGCGGGCCGCACGCTGCCTACTTTGCCGTGCGCGAGGGCCTCGAACGAGCGATTCCCGGGCGACTCGTGGGAGTCTCAAAAGACCAGCAGGGCGTACCGGCCTACCGACTTGCGCTACAAACTCGCGAGCAGCACATTCGCCGCGAGAAGGCGACCAGCAACATCTGCACAGCGCAGGCACTGCTCGCCATCACGGCCTCAATGTATGCCGTCTATCACGGCCCAGAGGGACTCAAAGCCATTGCCACTCGCGTGCACGGTCATGCTCGCGCGCTCGCCGCAGCATTGCGGGGTGCCGACATCGAACTCGTCACCGACTCGTTCTTCGACACCATCGTCGCGAAGGTACCGGGTGACGCACAAGAGGTCATGCAGGCCGCCCTTGCGTCGGGTGTTAATCTGCGCTTCATCGACGCCGATACCGTCGGCGTTTCATGCGATGAAACAACGACGGACGCGCACGTGTCGGCGGTCGCCGCCGCGTTTGGAGTGAATTCTGTGGCTGATGCGCAGAATGGTGCGGTGGGCGCGAATGACGGGCGCGATACCGACTACGCATTCGCCCCGATCCTCGTGCGCACAAGTGACTACCTGACTCACCCGATCTTCAACACGGTACGCAGCGAAACCCAAATGATGCGCTATCTGCGCAGGCTGTCTGACCGCGACCTCGCACTTGACCGAACCATGATTCCGCTCGGCTCGTGCACCATGAAGCTCAATTCGGCAGCTGAGATGGAATCAATCTCTTGGCCCGAGTTCGCGGGTATTCACCCGTATGTGCCCGCAGACCAGAGCGCCGGTTGGCGAGAATTGATCTCGAGACTCGAGAATTGGCTCGTTGAGATCACCGGCTATGCCGCGATCTCATTGCAGCCGAACGCCGGGTCGCAGGGCGAATACGCCGGCCTGCTCGCGATTCGTCGCTACCATCTGGCGAACGGGGCGGCCGAGCGCGACGTGTGCCTGATTCCGGCGTCGGCGCATGGCACGAATGCTGCCTCAGCGGTGCTCGCAGGCATGCGCGTGGTGGTGGTCGCAAACACCGAGAGCGGCCACATCGACATGGCAGACCTCGAGGCAAAGGTTGCGGCCAACCGCGAGCAACTCGCTGTGATCATGATCACCTATCCGTCAACCTACGGCGTCTATGACGACGATGTGCGAGAGGTCTGTGACCTGGTACATGCTGCCGGTGGGCAGGTATACATCGACGGGGCGAACATGAACGCGCTCGTCGGCATCGCAAAGCCCGGTGAGTTTGGTGGCGACGTGTCACACCTGAACCTGCACAAGACGTTTGCGATTCCGCACGGCGGTGGCGGCCCAGGTGTCGGCCCGGTCGCCGTCGCTGCGCATCTCGCACCATATTTGCCGGGCGACCCCATCGGTTGGCAGCAAGGCGAGGCAGATGGTGGGCCAGCCACGGCCGACGGGGTGCCCGTTGTTGCTACACTCTTAGGTTCTGCAGGGGTGCTGCCCATCTCGTATGCGTATGTTGCGATGATGGGGGCC
>JAAZHL010000226.1 GCA_012510755.1 Leucobacter sp. | reverse complement strand
GGCGCCGTGCTGCGCGACCCAGCGTTTGATCTGTTTGACTCGCTGAGTCATGTGCGGTCGCTTGCGCGCTATTCCAAGAACATGCGAGCCGAGAGCGGCATGTGGCCGAGCAGAGCCGCTGCTAGCTAGCGCGGCTGCTGCGCGAAGTGCGGCCGCGCAACACCCCAATCAGGTGCTGAACGTCATCGGCGTCGCGCGATGCCGCCCATGTCGCCCAAATTTCAGTGCCAGGCAAGAGCGACTGACCGCCATGTGTCACCGTGAGCACCTTGTGTGCACGCTTGCTGCTGAGGTGTCGGGCAAGGGGCTGCGCCAGCAAAGCACCCCCCAAACCGGTCGCTACCAACTCAAGCGTTGTGAGCGAGTCGGTCGGGGCCCAGCTAGGGTCTTGCCACGGCAACGGGGCGGGCCACTGTGCTGCGTGGTCTGGGTGATCGAGCAGCGGCACTAAAGCAAGATCTTCGAGATCGACCTCGTCTTGCGCGGCAAGCTCGTGATCGGCGCTCACGACGAGCGCCACCGTCTCTGCATAGAGGCGCACGGCATGTCGATGCTGGTGGTCGCTAGCCCCAGCGCTCGCCGCAGTGCCTGCGTCGACGGGCTCGGCGCCCGGGCTGACGCGTTCGAGTAAGACGTCAACGTGCTCTCGAGCATCATCGAGTTCGTGAGGTGCAACAGGTACCAGCTCGAGGGGCTGAGCCGAGGCACGCGCCCAGCGTTCTGCCCATTTTTTCGGCGACACACCTCGCACGAACCCCAGCCGCAATGCAGGAGCGCCTACACCGGCTCGAGTACTTATGATCGCAGCCTGCTTCGCGGCGGCTTGTTTAGCCGTGGCCTGCTTCGCCGACGGTTTCGAAGTCTTTGAGCGAGGTGTTTGCGTGTAACGAGAGGCAGCCTTTTTTGGTGTTCGTCCGGTGCGCCCGCGGCGTGAATGGGCACTCAAAACGCAGTCACCTCGGAATAAATGTCGTGGTCATACTTCAAGCGGGCTTGCGACAGGGCGAGTCGATAGTCATCGGGTGAGGCCAGCGCGGCTTCTGCGCTCGGTCGCAACGGTGTTCCTTCTTCGAGGTAGTGAGGCAACGCCAGGCGTGCGTGGCCTTGGGGTGGCGATCCACTCGCAGCAACTACCCGCCACCAAGGAACTGCGTGACCATACAATGCCATGACTCGACCCACCGCGCGAGGCGCATGAGAGCCGAGCGCCCAAGCGATGTCACCATACGTGACCACGCGGCCCGGGGGCACTCGGTTCACCAATGCAAGCACTGCGTCGACGAACTCGGGGTGTGGCATGTGAACAGCCTACGATGTGCAGCGCAGGTTGCGAGGCCACTTGCGGTTAACCGAGTGCTGAAACTCCGAGCAAGCTGCCGATCGCATAGGTTGCGGCGACAGCCACCCCGCCAAAGAGCAGTTGTCTGCCGGCGCCGGCAAACGGGTTGCGGTCGGTGAACTTTGCCGCAACAAAACCTGCCGCGAGAAGCCCGATCGCGCCGAATCCCAGCGCCCACCACAGGGTGCCAAACCCAAAGAGGAACGGCAGTACGGGCACGATCGTGCCGATGCAGAAGGCAATGAGTGAGGCAATGGCGGCCACGAATGGGGACTGATATTCGTCTGGTTTTAGCCCAAGCTCGTGCGCCAAGTGCACTCTGAGAGCTTGTTCGTTGTTTGCGTGCACCTGTGTTGCCGCAGTTTTCGCAGTCTCAGCGTGCATGCCGAGGGACTCGAACATTACCGCAAGTTCTGCCTGTTCGCCCGCAGGGTTTCGGTGGAGGGCGTCGCGCTCGGTTTCGACCTCAACCTGCAGTTGCTCATTCGGAGTGCGTACCGAGGTATATTCACCGAGTGCCATCGAGATCGCGCCAGAGATGAGACCGGACACGCCAGTGATTGCGATGATGCCGGGTGACGCCCCTGCGGCGGCGATGCCTGAGATGAGACCCACGTTTGAAACGAGTCCGTCCATCGCGCCAAACACTGAGGCACGTAGCCACCCGGTGCCCGCCGATGACGAGTGGCTGTGGTCGTATTCATGCGGATTTGCGATGTCGATGTCAGTCACGAAAGCTCACGTTAGCAAGCAAACGCGATGCGTGAGAACCTTGTTGTTCATGTCGCCCGCCCATAGGCTCGAGTTCGTCTCAACGTACATTGTGTGAACTGGGTTGGTAAGAAGGCAGGCTGAATCTTACTTCCCGCAGGAGAGACCGGAGAACTGGTCTGCGCGGCTGTGGGTTCAGTCGGTTGTGAGCGGCGCAGGGCACTTCATTCGCGTGGGTTTTCCCGGGCCGCCGCGGTCGATGCGATGCTCTTTCATGGCCTGCGTGCAGACTGGGCACTTCGGGTCAGGGTCGGGCACGTACGCGGGCTCATTGCGATCGCCAAGCTGTGCTGGCCCTTCGATTTGATACAGGAAGCGTTGCACTGCGGCGTAGAACCCTGGTACTCCGTCGTACGGACTCTTATGCC
>JAAZHL010000225.1 GCA_012510755.1 Leucobacter sp. | reverse complement strand
CCCGTGAGAGGCTCAATCGTCATGAGCGCGGGTTGTGCCGTCACCAGCATTGCCACCGCACCGGCGCCCTGCGTCGGCTCACCGGGGCTGTCGAGCTGATAGCGCGCAACATCACTCGAAATAACCAAGACACGTTCGCCTGGGTTGCGGCTCACAATGCCGATCGCTGCCTGCAGCGCGGCGGTACCCGCATAACATGCCTGCTTGAACTCGACGACTCGAATGTGGTTCGGCAGGTTCAACAACCTGTGCGCGGTGACCCCTGCCGACTTCGACTGATCAACGCTTGACTCGGTCGCAAACAAGAGGGTGCGAATGCCGTCAACACCGTTGCGCTCGAGAATGGGCAGTGCCGCCGCTGCGCCCATGGTGATGATGTCTTCATCGGGTGCGGCAACACTGAATTCGTCTTGCCCAAGGCCAAGCCGGTATTTCGCTTTGTCAGTGCCGTTGAACTCAGCAAGGTCGTCGAGTCGCACCACGTGATGCGAGGTAACAAGTTCGAGGTCGTGAATGCCGATCGAGGTCGCCGTGGTCATTTGCCAGGCTGCTCCTTTCGCTCCATGAGCAGCTGTGTGGCCATTAATTCACCAGGATTGGTTTGGGCTGCGAGCAATGACTGCTCGCCACACAACACTGTTGCGGCGATCAGCGCGGCTAGGCGACTTGAATTCTCGCCTGGCTCGCGATTTTCGCGGCAGCCAAGCTTCTCAAGCGCATCGTCGATCTGAGAAAGATGCTTGCCGTTGCCAACCGTGCCAACAATAAGATGTGGCAGGGTGCAAGAAAAGTACAGGCCCTCTTCGCGATCTTCAGCGTACGTGATGCCCTGTGAACCCTCGACAATGTTGGCAGCATCTTGACCCGTTGCCATATAGAAAGCCAGCAACATATTGGCATAGTGAGCGTTCGACGAACGAAGCGCACCTGCGATGGTGCTACCGACGAGGTTCTTGCGGATCACCAAGTCCGTGAGTTCACGCGACGTCGTGCGTAGCCGCCGGTGTACGACTTCGTGCGGCAACAGTATTTCAGCGACCACGTTTCGACCACGACCAAGAATGCCGTTGACCGCGGTGGCTTTCTTGTCAGAGCAGAAGTTGCCTGAGATCGAGCCATAACTTAGCCCGATGTTCCATGACAGAATGCGCTGCATGAGCGCGTCAGACGCATTCGTGACCATGTTGTGGCCAGAAGCATCGCCCGTCTTGAACGCAAACCGAATAAAGAGCAGGTTGCCGACCACCTCGGGGTGGGCCTCAATGAGTCTGGCGTGCTTGCTGCCGGCAGAAACCACCTGCTGCAACTCGGCAAAGCGCTCTGCAATCACGCCTGCGCCGTGATTTGCGACGACTGCCGCCTCAGTGACAAAAAGCACCGAACGGGTCATGCGTTCATCAACGACCGTGGTGCGAATGCCCCCTTCGATTTCACGAGAAATGCTCGCGCCCCGACCCACCGAAGGCCAGAGAGGAGTTTCGTAGGTCGCCAACGGCACCGACACCTCGGTATGGGAAAGCCCGCGTGCGACGGCGTCGCCGCTCACCCGCAGCGGGCCAACCCACCGCGTAGGTACCTCAGTAGCAAAAGTCTCAGTGTTGATCACGGATGCTTACTCCTTAACTGGTGCGAATGCGAATGTGATGGCGACGGTGCCACCGCAGCCGAACGTCGGGCAAGCCCCGAAATATCAACGCCACGCAACTGACAGTACTCTGCCAACCTGCCACGAACGAGAATGTCCGTTGCAGAAAGTGCGTCAGGCGTGGGCGCGCCGAGTAAGGCGAGCAGTGAAGTGGTCTGTGCGATCCACTGCTGAATCAAAGCAACCAGCGCGGCAGCGCCACCCGCCTGCACCGCAGCGAGAAACGCCCCCGCAACACCAACCGCTTGAGCGCCCGCCGCAAGTGCCTTCACCGCGTCAAACGGGTGGCGCACGCCGCCCGAGGCGACGAGCGCGGGGGAGTCGGCCGGGGCATCGAGCAGGCAGGCGAGCGCTGATTGCCCGAACCCGCTCAGCATTGAAAAATCGCCATCTTGCTCACTGCGGCGCGCATTTTCGATCGAGAGAAAATCTGTGCCGCCCTTGCCGTTTACATCGGCAACCTGAGCCCCCATGTCTGCAATGAGTTCGAGCGTGTGGCGACTCAGACCGAACCCCACCTCTTTGACGATCACCGGCACAGGTGAGGCCGCGATGAGTGACGCTAACGAGCGCTGCCACGTCGAGAAATCTCGCGCGCCCTCTGGCATCACCGTCTCTTGTACCGAGTTCAAATGAATCTGCAGCGCGTCTGCCTGCAACAAGTCGACCGCACGTTTCGCATCATCTGCGGGGCGGCCGACCCCAATGTTTGCCATGACAAACCCGTTTGGGTGCTCATCTCTGATGACCGTGAACGCGTGTTGAATAGCTCGATCGCCGGGGGCGTCAAGCGCGATAGACACCGAACCGCATGCGATTGGCAGCCCGGTTTCGCGTGCCGCGATAGCAAGGTCACGATTGATCTGGCCAGTCTGAGCTGTGCCGCCGGTCATGCCGTTAATGTAAAAGGGGCTCGCCCAGATCCAGTCCGCGACGCGCACACTGAGATCGACCTGAGCGGTGTCGATGCCATCGAGTGCGTGATGTACGAACTCAACGTCATCGAACTCGTTCCGTGCGGGCAGATGTGCTCGCTGTTCGCTCGCGATCGTGAGATGGTCGTCTTTGCGCAGAGCACGAACCACAGTG
>JAAZHL010000224.1 GCA_012510755.1 Leucobacter sp. | reverse complement strand
GCGTGACTCTTCAGCGCTGTGTTGCACGGTGTAACGGTCGTCTGACATGGTGGCTCCTTGTTCGTTGTACGCGTTAATCTCGCGGCAATAGCCGCGAGATTGGCAGCGGCGGTGCAGGAATCGGGTCAGGTTGCCCCTCTGGGTAGGGGCCGAAGAGCGCAGGTTTGTCGGCATCGCGCGGGTCGGGGGCCTCGAACCCGACTTCGGCCTGGTACCTGCGTCGGTATTCGGCGATTTCGTCGTGGCTGCGGCCGATGAAGTTCCACCACATCACGATCTGCTCGCCGAAGGGTATACCGCCAAGCAGAATGACCCGGGTTGTTGTGGCCCCCGCGGTGAGGATGATCGTGTCTGAGCCGAGCGGCACATACCCGAGGTTGCGATGAGCCACAGTGGTCGAGTTCACGGCAATGTCTGCGTTTTCGGCCAGCACTGCGTGTTCAAAGTCTGGTCGCACAATGAGGTGCAGCGTGGCTCCCGCTTCGATGATGAGTTCGGCGCCCAACATCTCAGGGGTGCGGGTGTCGACCGGAGAGACCGACCCGGCAAGCTCGCCAATGAACACCCTGAGCACGCCGCCAGGCAGCTGCACCGGCTCGGGCGCATAGTGAATGAAATCGTTTGCGGTGAACCGTGTTGAGCTGGGCATCGCATACCAAAGCTGCACCCCGTGCAGGGTTCTGGTGTCTGACGTGCTGATCTCTTGGTGAGTGATGCCGGTGCCAGCAATCGTGAGGTTCAACTCACCAGGCAACACTTGTGCCGCGTGACCGCCAGAGTCGACGTGATCGATGGCCCCGGTGAAAAGCCACGACACCGTCGCGAGCCCAGTGTGTGGGTGCCGTGCGACGCGCATGCCGCCGGTTTCGCCGACATCATCTGGCCCGTAGTGGTCGAGAAAGCACCACGACCCGACAAGTGAGCGGCCACGCTGCGGTAGCGTGCGGTGCACGGTCATCGCACGCAGCCCGCCGAGCGGCACCAGCCTCGGCTCGAGCAGTTCGACCGCGGTGCACGGTTGCCCTGGCTCGAGCACCGCGAGTTCGGGGTTCGTGTCGAGATTCGTCATCTCACGAGCTTCCCGTCGTTGTCGCGTGGCCGTACCGGGTGCTCGCTGAGAATAGAGATGCGGTTGAACGTATTGATTGCCACGGCGACCCATTCGGCGGCAACAAAAGCTGCGTCGCCAAGCACGGCGCGTGCGCCCGCGAGGTCTGCCCGTGCTTCTTCAGTGAGCGGTAGTTGCGTGGCGGCCTCAGCGATGGCGAGCACCGCGGTCTCGCGTTCGGTGAACAGCGGGCTTTCGCGCCAGGCCGGCACGAGGTCTATCTTCTGTTGGGTGATGCCTGATTCGCGCGCTTGCCGTCCGTGCAGGTCAAGGCAGAAGGCACAGGCATTGAGTTGTGAGGCCCGCAGCTTGATGTACTCGGTCTCTTGCAGGCTGAGACCCTGCTGGGCTGCATGCGCGCTGACCTTCGCTGAGAAGGTCTGCGCGACCTGCCACACTTCGGGTGCATTCTTGTCAAGAAACGGGCGCATTGTTGGCACTCCTTCGAAAACCTTCAAGCCGCGTAGCGTTGGTAGTCCTTCGAGCCTAGCCCTCGAGCACAGTCAGATCGACCCCAAACATTTGTGCGGCGGCGCGTGCGGTGGGAATGCCAGCGTCGAGGTCGGCGCCGTGTGCGATCAGTACTCTGATGACGTCAGTGTGCTTTTTGAAGACGGCCCCGGCGACGGGCGTCTGCTGCCGATCATTCATGCGATCGAGGTCAGCGCCCCGTTCGATGAGGGCGGCGGTGAGCGGCGCATGTCCGTAATATGCGGCGAGCATCAGCAGCGTGTTGCCCTTCGGGTCGGTCAAGTTCACCGGAACACCCTGGTCGACAGCGCTCACAACAAACTCGGTTTCGCCGTTTCGCGCTGCGTCAAAGAGCTGGTGCGCGAAGTCAATTTCGTTCATAGGTCAATTCTGGTCGATCGCTCTGTGAATTTCAGGTGGCCACGCGCGAAGTCTCAGGGTGCTCACGACAACCCCCAATAGCATCGTGGCTATGGCCGATCCGACCGACCCGAGCGACGAAGATCTCGCGCGCGCGAAGAGGATCGCCGAGCCCATTGGCAGATTCATGCGCCGCTGGCGAGCGCTCATCGCTCGCCGCCCGTGGCTCAACCTGATCTATAAGACACTGATCACGATCATTGGTGTCGT
Organism: Leucobacter sp.; assembly: GCA_012510755.1. GTDB lineage: Bacteria > Actinomycetota > Actinomycetes > Actinomycetales > Microbacteriaceae > Leucobacter. The sequence continues at coordinate 1,348 of JAAZHL010000224.1, read as the reverse complement.
CGTAGTAGTGGTGGGCTTGATACTTGTGCCACTGCCAGGGCCGGGTTGGTTGATCGTGTTCATTGGTCTGACGGTGCTCGGTAGTGAATACCACTGGGCCCGCAGGTTTCTCGGCTGGCTGCGAGGTCAGCTCGCGAGATTCTGGGCGTGGTGGCGACTTCGCCGCGAGGTGAAGGCGCAGCAGCGGGCAGAGCGGGCCAAGGGCGAACCCGGCGAATAGGTGAGTAAGGGCGCGAGCCGGGTGGTGAGCCCTTCACGGGCGACTCGGCCGCCTCGGGTGACCTCTTCGGGTGCGGCGCGATCCTCGTCAATCATTACTTGGCGACAAACGAATGGCCCGCCTGTTCGCTGAGGGTGTCTCAGCAACCAGGCGGGCCAGGCTCGTAGGCTGCGCGGCAGCTACTTGATGAGCGGAATGTTGAAGATGAACGGGTCGGTCGAGCCGCCGTTCTTGTAGTTATCGGCTGCCTTGACTGCGGCCATGATGTGGAACACGAACAACACGATGTGCGCGAGCCACAGCAGAATGGCGAGAATCCAGCCGACGTATGGAATCAGGCCGAAGATCCAGCTGACCACCATCAGGCCGGTGCGCAGCAGCGAGAAGTTGAAGTTCGACACGTGGAACGCGGTCGCGCGGGCGTTGCCCTTGTCTTTCTCGATGAGCCAGAAGATCAGTGCCGGCAGCCAGGTGAAGAACACCGAAAGCCAGTAGTTCAAGGTGATCGCGTTCACGGCGGGGTCAGCTGCGCCTGCGGGCTGCTGGTAGCCGCCAGCGGGCGGTGCTTGCTGATAGCCGCCTGCGGGAGGCTGCTGGTAGCCGCCAGCGGGCGGTGCCTGGTGCTGAGGGGCTTGAGGCTCGGCAGCTGCGGGCTGTTGCGGCTGCTCGCCGCCAGCCTCAGGAGGCAATGTCGTCATGATCAGACTCTCATCTCTTTCAAGGGACTTTTGTATGAAACTACCGTACAGACGTGAACGTTGGGAAGCAATCGCTGTGTGTCTTGCACAATTTTTCACGACCTACTTCGGGCAAAGCGCACAGTTTTCTGCTTTTTGGCCGAATTCTTGGCTAGTAAATGTCTGGGCTGGGGCCAGACAGCGGCAGAATCGAAACGTCGGCGTGACGATCAAATCGGTAGCCGGTTCCGCGCACCGTGCGAATAATGTCTTGGTAATGCGCGAGCTTCACCCGCAGCCGACGCACATGCACGTCGATGGTGCGCTCGTTGGGAGTTTCTTCTTCTGGCGCGTCTGCCCACAGCGATTCGATGAGCTGCTCACGGCTCACAGTGCGGCCCTCGCGCAGCACGAAGAACTGCAACAGCTCGAACTCGCGAAAGGTGAGTGG
>JAAZHL010000223.1 GCA_012510755.1 Leucobacter sp. | reverse complement strand
TGAAGTGTTTCGCTGTTGTTTGTGCTGACGAGCCTGAGAGCAGCATTGAATACGCGATGCGGCGTTGCTCCCATGAAACTGCCATAACGACCTCCTAGAGAAGGTGTTGCGCTGGCTCTCTGAAACCGCCATGTCTGGTCTAACCGGATTGTCGGCTACTCCATCGGGGCCAGGATGCAGGCATCACTTGCGGTGAGGGCTCTTGAGAACGCAGTCATGCAGCGTGGGAATCCAGTCGGAACGGTGGTCCATTCGGACAGGGGTGGCCAGTTTCGTTCCCAGAGCTTCCAAGGTGCGCTACGTCGACATCAGTTGCAGGGTTCGATGGGGCGAGTGGGTGCTGCCGGGGATAACGCGGCGATGGAGAGCTTCTTCTCGTTACTGCAGAAGAACGTGCTTGATCGGACGGTGTGGGCGACCAGAGAAGAACTTCGTTTAGCGATCGTTTCCTGGGTCGAGGGGAAGTATCACCGTAAACGTCGCCAGCGTCGATTGGGCAGACTGACGCCAGTGGAGTTTGAAGTTGTTAATGTAGGCAGCGTCGCACTCGCGGCGTGAAGAAACCCGAGTCAATAAGACCGACATCAGACCCGTCCTTCAACTCAGCGCCTAACCATCACAATCGAAGGACACCGCGCTACACCACTACCTGGGGCTTGACCCCGTCTCCGACCGTCCACCACAATGGATGGTGTTACTGTAGGCAGAACCATGGCAAAGATGCTCACCCTAGTAACCGCTGAGACACACGTCGAGGGTTGGCGTTGAACCTCACCGAAGCCACGCGCGCTACGCTGGAATGATGGCGATATTTATCGATCCGCCGATGTGGCCTGCACACGCAACCGTGTGGAGCCACCTCATCTCTGACTCGAGCTACGACGAACTGCACGAGTTCGCGAGGCGTCTTGCACTCCCCCGGCGCAGCTTCGATCTCGACCACTACGACGTTCCTGCATCACTCTTCGAACGGGCCGTCGCCGAAGGCGCGGTACCCGTCGGCTCGCGCGACGTGGTGTATCTGCTGCAACCTTCAGCCCTTCGCGTGAAGCACGCCCACCGAGAGCGCACCCGGCCCATTCGCCGGCGAGAATATCTGCGCGCACAATGGGCACTGCTCGGTGACGTCAGCGGCCTCGCCCCCACCACCGACCGCAGCGCAGCTTGGTTGCGGCTCGGCGACGAGCTGCTCGCCCGGTGGAACGAACAACACCGCAGCTACCACGACGAAATACACCTCGAAGACGTCTTACTCGCACTCGACCACCTCGACGTGCGCGGCGAAACCATCGCACACGAAACCCTCTTAGCGGCCTGGTTTCACGACGCCATCTACCTCGGCACAGACGAAGACGAAGCACAATCAGCCACCCTCGCAGTGGCCTCACTCGACGAGATCGGCGCAGCGCCAGACCTCGCGCGCCGCGTCGGCGAACTCATCCTCGCCACCAAACCAGCGCACGCCCCGGCAGAAGCCTCCCCACCGCTCGCGCACCTGCTCGACTCAGACCTCGCGATCTTCGCCTCACCCACCAGCAGATACCAGCGCTACGCCGACGCCGTGCGCAGCGAATACGCCCACATAGAAGAAACGATGTTTCGGGCTGGGCGATCCTCGATATTAGAGACCTATCTGCAGGCCCCCACGATCTACCGCACCCAAACCGCCATCGACCTGTGGGAGCAGCGGGCACGCACCAACCTGCTCACCGAAATCGAACAACTGCAGGCCCCTGGCGGCGGCGATACGCCGCACGCGACGGGTGCGTAGCGTGACGGCTGGCCCGGGCTCAGCGCGTTAGCGGACCGACAGCCCCTGATAGGCAAACACCGCGCGCACCGCAGCCTCAAACCGCTCTTTGCTGACCGCGGCCGACTCACGCCGCATGCCCTCTTCAGTGACCCGCAATACGCGCTCGGGCGACAAGAAACTCTCGCGACCCTTCGAATCCCACGGGCCGCTGCCTATCGATACAAAGCCTGGGTGCTCTTTCGTGCTCAGGTAGCACGCCGCCCACTCCGTCGGCGACACACGCCCAATGATGAGCACTGGGCGGTCTTTGCCGCGGCCATCATTCTCGACATAAGGCACCCACGTCCACACGACCTCACCCGGGTCAGGCTCACCATTCAACCTCGGCGAATAGCTCGGCTGCAGACGCTGCAGCTCGCTCGCGGTAAGATCACGGGTGGCCGATGTGCCAAACTGGCCCGGGCTCGCAAGCTCGCCTTCTTCGGCAGTCGAGTGCGTGGTGTGTGACGTTTGTGATGCTTGTGATGCTTGTGATGCTTGTGACGACCGTTTTGAGCTGCTCTTGCGCAGTTTCGCGGGGGCCTGCTGTGTGCTGGTGCCTGCCGGCGCGTTGCCTGTCGACTGCTGCGACCGCCCCTGTTTCGCGCGACGCCCCAGCCACTGCGCCAATGCAGTGACCGCTGCCGCGGCCGCCATCTTCAGCAGCCGCTTGCCGCCGCTGTTCACGCCGACACCTCGCTCTGGGTGAGCGCGTTCAGGCGCGACATGCACCGCAGGTACTTCTTGCGATAGCCGCCATCAAGCATGCCGCCACCAAAGATCGTCGTCAGCGGCACGCCGGTCGCGCGGATCGGCACCTGGGCGTCATACACGCGGTCGATGAAGGCGACGAACCTGAGCGCGGCCGACTGATCGGTGAGCTCGTGCACGTCACGAATGCCAATCACCTGCACAACCTGCAAGAGACCCGAATAGCTCGACGGGTCCACGGTCCCCAAG
>JAAZHL010000222.1 GCA_012510755.1 Leucobacter sp. | reverse complement strand
GAGCCCACACGCGAGCGACGCGAGGGTGAACGTTGCAAGGCCGGCCATATAGAGGCGTCGCGGCCCGAAGCGGTCACCGAGGCGGCCGGTGATCAGCAGCGGAACCGCATAGGCAAGCAGGTAGGCGCTTGTCGCCCACAGCGTCGCCGTCATTGTGGTGCCTAGCGCGAGCATGATCGACGGGTTCGCGACCGACACGATGGTGGTGTCGACCAAAATCATGAAGAAACCGAGCACGAGCGTCCACAGTGCCGCCCACGGTCGCACGTTGGGCACGGCTGCGCCAGACGCGTCTTGGCCAGAGGGGGTCACGGTGTGCTTTCTCTATGGTGCGGTTGATATTGAATCGGTCAGGGGCTTGCGGACCGGTGCTGAACCGGCGGGGTCGTGCAGGGGCGCAGCGCGCGGTTAGCTTGCGGCGAGCGCGCGGGTGTCTTCGTCGACCCACGACAAGGATCGCTCGACCGCGCGGTTCCACAACCGCAGGCGGCGGGCGCGATCCTCGCCCCCCATGCGCGCCACCCAGCGACGCCCCTCGCGCACCAACTGCTTCAGTTCGTCGGTGTGCTGCCACACGCCCGTCGCGAGGCCAGCAGCGAACGCCGCACCAAGCGCCGTCGTCTCGAGGTTTTCGGGGCGCACCACGTCGATGCCGAGCATGTCGGCCTGAAACTGCATCATCATGTCGCTCGCGCTGCCACCCCCGTCGACGCGCAATTCATGCAGCTTCGTGCCGGTGTCGGCCTCGGCGGCGTCGATCACCTCGACGGTCTGGTAGACGCTCGCCTCGCTCGCCGCCCGCACAATGTGCGCTTTCGTGACGAAGCGGGTGAGGCCCACGATGACACCGCGCGCATCGGGCTGCCAGCGCGGGGCGAACAGGCCTGAGAATGCGGGGACAATGAAGGCTCCCCCAGTGTCGGGCACGCTCGACGCGAGCCCCTCGATCTCGGTGGAGTCGCGCAGCAGGCCAAGGTTGTCGCGCAGCCAATGGTGCAGCGACCCGGCGACCGCGACCGAACCCTCGAGCGCATACACGGGAGCTTCGTCGCCGATGCGGTAGGCGACGGTCGTGAGCAGCCCGTTCTTCGAATACACGGGTTCGCCGCCGGTGTTGACGATCAAGAACCCACCCGTGCCGAAGGTGTGTTTGGCATCACCAGGATTAAACGCAGCCTGGCCGAAGGTCGCCGCCTGCTGGTCGCCGAGCACCCCAGCGATCGGCACACCCTCGAGGCTTTCGAGGCCGGGGACTCCCCGCACCGCGCCGATCACCTGAGATGACGACACGATGGTTGGCAGCATGCTCTTTGGAATGTCGAATGCTGCGAGGGCCTCGTCGCTCCAGTCGAGGGTGTTGAGGTCGCACAGCTACGTGCGGCTCGCGTTCGTGACGTCGGTGACGTGCAGGCCGCCGGCTGTCGTGGTTGACCCGCTGCCCGCTGCCCCGCCGGCCCCGCCGGTCAGGTTGTAGATCAGCCAACTATCGATCGTGCCCATGCGCAGCTCTCCGCGCTCGGCACGCTCGCGCGCCCCGGGAATCTCGTCGAGCAACCACCGCACCTTGCCGGCCGAGAAATAGCTGGCGAGCGGCAGCCCCGTGATGGCGCGCAGCCGTTCAGTGCCGAAGGCTTCGCCCGTTGCCGGGTCGATCTCTGCGGCGAGCGCGTCGATCAGCGGCTGGGTGCGCGTGTCTTGCCATACGATCGCGTCGGCGATTGGCTCGCCCGTGGCGGCGTCCCACACCACCGTCGTCTCACGCTGATTGGTGATGCCGATGCCGGCGATGCGATCGCTGCGTAACCGCGCCTTGCCCAGTGCTTCACGCAGCAAGGTTTTCGTCGTCTGCCAGATCTCGCTCGCATCGTGCCCCACCCACCCGGGCCGCTCGAAGAGCTGCCGGTGCTCTCGCTGTGCGCTCGCGACGGCCTTCGCATTGCGGTCAAACACGATGACGCGGGTGCTCGTGGTGCCCTGATCAATCGCGATGATGTGGTCTGTGCCGTGCTGCGCTGCCATAGTGCGAGCCTACCGGCCGCCACCCACATGCCGCAGGCCGCCGCGAAGGCAGGTATTCGCAGACGCAGCCGGTGACGGGGTGCTGCCTCGTGTCAGTGCGGCCAACTAGACTTGAAGGCATGTCTGAGCATTTGCGCGTCGCCTCGGTTAATGTGAACGGCATTCGTGCCGCGTTTCGCAAGGGAATGGGCGACTGGCTCGACACACGCGACGTTGACGTGCTCGCCATGCAAGAGGTGCGCGCGCAAGACGAGCACCTGCTCGAGCTGCTCGGAGACGACTGGCACATCTTGCACGACCCCTGCATCATCAAGGGTCGCGCGGGGGTGGCGATTGCGAGTCGCGTCGCGCCGACGGCGCATCGCGTGGGGTTGGGCGGCGAGGATCGCCAAGACCTCGTGCAGTCAAGCGGAAGGTGGCTCGAGGCCGACTTCGAGCTCGGCGGCACCCCCTTCACTGTGGTCAGCAACTACACGCACTCGGGCGAGGTTGACACCCCTCGCCAAGAGGCCAAGTGGGCGTTTCTCGACGCGATGGGCGAACGCTTCAATGAGCTTGCTGCCGAGCGTGAGTTCGCGGCCGTCGTCGGCGACTTCAACGTCGGGCACCGCGAGTTCGACATTAAGAACTGGAAGGGCAACGTGAAAAAGAGCGGCTTCTTGCCGCGCGAGCGCGCCTACTTCGACCGGTTCTTCGGCGCCGCGGGTGAAGCCGTGCTCGGCGTCGACGGCACCGAGGGTCCCGGCTACGGTTGGGTCGACGTGGGGCGTCGTTGGGCCGGCGAAGTCGACGGGCCCTACACCTGGTGGTCGAACCGTGGGCAGGCCTTCGACAACGACACCGGTTGGCGCATCGACTACCACGTGGTCACGCCCCAGCTTGCCGAACGTGTCGTCGACTACAAGGTCGATCGTGCCGCAAGTTACGCCGAACGCTGGAGCGACCACGCACCCGTCGTCGTCGACTACCGCGCCGCCTAAGCTGCGCCGCATAGGGTAGGTATCGGCGGCGAGACGGCTGATCCTCGCCACAAAAACTTCAAAACCACGCTCTGCCACGTGCGGCACAATCGCACCGCAGGCCACACCAGAAACAACGAATGCACATGAACGCACACACCAAACCGGTCATTTTCAGCGGAATGCAGCCCTCAGCCGGCTCCCTGCACCTCGGCAACTACATTGGCGCGCTGAGCCAGTGGGTGACGATGCAAGACAGCTTCGACTCGTTCTTCTGCGTCGTCAACCTGCACGCGATCACGGTGCCGCAAGACCCAAAGGTGCTCGCCGAAAACACACGCATCACTGCCGCACAATACATCGCCGCGGGCATCGACCCCGCGAAGTCGACGTTGTTTGTGCAGTCACACGTTCCCGCGCACGCCGAGCTGGCCTGGGTGCTCAATACTCTGACCGGGTTCGGTGAGGCGAGCCGCATGACCCAGTTCAAAGACAAGTCGCAGAAGCAGGGCTCTGACGCCGCCTCGGTGGGGCTCTTCACCTACCCGATGCTCATGGCGGCAGATATCTTGCTGTACAACGCGAACTCGGTGCCGGTGGGCGAAGATCAGCGCCAGCACGTCGAACTGACCCGCGATCTCGCGCTGCGCTTCAACAGTCGGTACCGTGACACCTTTACGGTGCCCGAGGCGCAGATTCAGACCGGCACGGCAAAGATCTACGATCTGCAGAACCCGACCGCGAAGATGTCGAAGTCGGCCGAAACCGAGGCGGGGCTCATCAATGTGCTCGACGAGCCTGCTGCGACGCGCAAGAAGATCATGCGCGCGGTGACCGATGCTGATGGCGAGGTGCGCTTCGACCGCGAGGCAAAGCCCGGCGTCTCGAACCTGCTCACCATCTATTCGGTGCTGAGCGGCCGCATGGTCGAGTCGATCGAACGCGAATACGAGGGCAAGGGTTACGGTGACCTCAAGAAGGGGCTCGCCGAGGTGGTCGACGAGACCCTGACACCGGTGCGCGATCGCACGAATGAGTTGCTGAACGATCGCGGCGAGCTTGATCGCTTGCTTGCAGGGGCAGCAGATCGCGCGAACGAGGTCGCCTCACCCACCCTCGGCCGCGTCTACGACGCGATGGGTCTGCTGCGCCGCTAGCCGACTCGGCGCTGCAGGCCAGCTGTGCTCTCGCGAACAACGAGTTGCGCCGCGCGAGCCCTACACTTGGGGAATGGCCTCACCCGCGAAGCAGCGCCCGCGCCTCAGAAGCGCGCTCACCGTCGTCATCGAGAGCATCGGCGCCGTCGTCCAGTTGCTGCTCGTCTTCATCGGTGTCTGGTACCTGATCACCGATGACGGCGAGGCTGCCGAAAACCTGCGGCTGCTGGTCTGGAGCGTCATCGCCACCGTCTATCTGGCGAGTACCGTCATCTGGTTGAACATTGATCTGCGATTTCATGACGAGGATCACCCACTACTCAAACGTGCCTCAGCCAGCACGGTGGTGCGGGTCTTCTCAACCGTGGTGACCTTCACCTCAAGCCTGGTCGGCCTCACGGCAGCGGCCGACCTCATTCTCACCCGTGCTGTGTCGGGGCGAATCGCGGTCTACGAGCTGATTGCCGTGTGGGCCATGCTTGCTTCGTGGGCGCTGTTCCATTGGGGCTTCGCGCGCATCTATTACTCGCGCTACCACAGAGACGAGGCCGAACGGCCGCTGCGGTTTGTCGCGACGACACACCCACGGCTGATCGACTTTGTGTATTTTTCGTACACGAACGGCACCTCGTTTGCGCCATCAGATGTGTCGGTAGCCACCTCGCGCATGAGATGGACGGTGGTCTGGCACACGACCTTCAGCTTCTTCTTCAACGCCCTCATTATTGTGCTCACGATGAACACCATCTCGGGCGGGTTCGGCGGACTCTAAGCAGGCTGCCCATTCCCTTCGCTGCGTGGCGGCTTACTGCGCGGCGGAGGGTACTGCGCGGCAGAGCTCACTGTGCCGCAGAGAGCAGTGCGATGCAGTCGTCGGTGCTCGCGACAGTGAGCTGGGGCGGGTACAGGCCCATCACCTGCATGGCGGCGTCATGATTTGCTGCGGTCGAACCCGCGCACGCATCGGCTGCGATCGTCACGCGGGCGCCCGCATCAGCCGCAGCAAGCGCAGTCGAGATCACGCAGCAGTCGGTCGACACCCCGGCCAGCACCACCCTGGTGCCACCACTCCCCTGGCCACTTCTCGATTGGCCGCGCGCACGCTCTCGGTCACTCGCACGCTCGCTCGCTCTGCCAGCCACTCGGTCACCCGCACCACCGGCCAGGCCACTGGCTAGATCACCGATGCGCCGCTCGAGTTCGGCGCCCCACTTGCAGAAGGTGGGCAGGTCGAGCGTCGGGTGTGGCGAGAGCCGCTGCGCTTCTGGCACCAGGTCAAACAGCGGGTCGTCCGCCGGTTTGTCGGCGAACGGCCACGCCTCGAAGTATTGACCCCAGCTCGTCGTGCGATCGGCGGTGGGCAGCCAGCGGGTCACCAAGACCCGATCGCCGGCGGCCGCGGCCAATCGCTCAATGTTCGCAAATGCCTCGGCGAAGAACGGCGAGCCCCAGTCGGAGTCGGGTGAGGCGAAAATCACCTGCGGGTCGATGACCACGAGCCAGGCTGGGTGATCCTCGTCACTGCTTGCATCTACACCAGCCATGATCGCACCTCGCCTGTTCTCGCCTTCACTCTTGCTCTTGCTCTTGTTTGCGGATCTTCGCCGCGCGCGCAAACCACGTCACCACGAACGACAGCACCAGCGCGATGAAGACACCGAGGTTCGCGTAGGCCCAATCGCCCTCTTTACCGCCGACGAGGCCCAGCAGGTAGCCCTGCCAGTTGTTCCAGGCGGCATCTTCGGCGAACAGGTTCACCACGAGCCCCCAGCCGATGACCGAGGCCACCACCATAGTCAGAATTGAGGTCCAGTCCCAACTGCCGTAGCGACCGCGCGGGTCGAAAAGCGCCGCGTCGTCGTAGTCCTTGCTGCGGCGCAAGATATCGGCGATCAAGATGCCGGCCCACGAGGCGAGCGGCACACCGAGCGTGATCAGAAAACTCTGAAACGGGCCAAGAAAGTCGGTGGCGAAGAAGACGACCCAGATGGTTCCGGCGGTGAGAATCAGCCCGTCGATCGCGGCGGCGCTGGGGCGCGGAATGTTAATGCCGAGGCTCAGCAGCGTGAGGCCCGACGAGTAGATGCCGAGCACCGCGCCCGAAACGAGTGCGAGCACGGCCGTGAACAAGAACGGCACGAGCACCCACACCGGCAGCAGCGTCGCCAGCGCGCCGATTGGGTCAGAGCCGATCGCGTCGGCGAGCGCCGGGTCAGATGCGCCAAGCAACAAGCCGAAAATGACGAGGATCACTGGCGCCACCGAACCGCCAATCGTATTCCACAGCACGATCGCCCCGTCAGAAGCCGTGCGCTTCTGGTAGCGGGACCAGTCGGCGGCGATGTTGATCCAGCCGAGGCCGAAGCCGGTCATCACCATTACGAGCGCGCCGATGACCTGGCCGAGGCTGCCCGCCGGCACCGACATGACGGTCGCGAGGTCGATGTGCGGGATCGCGAGAATGATGTAGAGAATCGTGACGGCTCCGGTGACCCAGGTGAGCAGCGATTGCAGCTTCATGATCGTGTGGTAGCCGAGCACCGAGGCTGCGACGATGAGCGCGGCGACGATCACGGTCGCGATGATCTTCAGGCCGACGCTGTCACCGTCGCCGCCGAGCTGCGTGATGACGGTGGCCGTGGCGAGCACCGCCATAATCGCCAGAAAGGTCTCCCAGCCGATCGAGGTCAGCCACGACACGATGCCGGGCACCTTCTGGCCGTGCACACCGAACGCGGCTCGCGACAGCACCATCGTGGGTGCCGACCCGCGCTTACCCGCGATCGCGATCAGCCCACACAGCAGAAACGATACGACGATGCCGACGACCGAGACGAGCGTCGCCTGCCAGAACGAGATGCCGAAGCCAAGCACGAATGAGCCATACGACATGCCGAACACCGACACGTTTGCGGCGAACCACGGCCAGAACAGGTCGCGCGGCTTCGCGGTGCGATCGGCCTCGGGCACAATCTCGATGCCCGTCTTCTCAACGCTGAAGACTCCCGGCACTGCGGCCTGGGGTGGTAGTTGCTCTGGCATCTTGCTTACCTCCGTTTACTTACGTCCGTCGGTACGGTGCTTCGTTGCACAATTGGCGGTGCTGCTCTCATTCTGGCACCAGAGCAGCCCTCTCGGGGTGACCAATCTGCCGCTTCGATCGAGGCGGGGTACCGAGTTTCCACCTCAGCAGGTGGGCAGTTGTTGTCGCCTTTCTTGGTAGCGGCAGCGTTTACTGCCCATCTGCGGCGGTTGCGGTGGCTGCGGCGGTGGCTGCTGCTGCGT
>JAAZHL010000221.1 GCA_012510755.1 Leucobacter sp. | reverse complement strand
AGCCTTCACCTCACCGAGTGATGGGTTCGTCGCGGTGCTCTCATCAGGGAACACGACGGTCGGCACCACCGCATTGCCCCCGTTTACCGACTTCACCAGGTCTTCGGTGCCAGGGGTGTGCTCGATATCAACCTCGGTGTAGCCAATGCCCTCGCTGTCAAGCATCTTCTTCAGTCGCTTGCAGTAGCTGCACCACTCGGTTGAAAACATAGTGATTGCGCCGGCCTGAGGCACAAAATCGTTCACTGACGCGGTCATGAGGGGCTCCTTTAACACGGCTGTCGATCCTCTGAAAATACTATCTTCTGCTGCTGAGAATCGCGTGTTTTGGCGGCATCTGAGAGACACTCTGGCGGCGACTTGACCCGGGGCGAACTGCTTGCGAAAATGAATCGCACCCAAACCTCAAACTAACTTTCGGTAAACGTGAGTTAAATGGTGGGCGCGCACGCACACGAACGAACGAAAGAGACCGGTGGAACTCACCCTCATCGTGCTGCTGGTCATCGTGCTGGCGCTCTTTTTTGACTTCACAAACGGCTTCCACGACACCGCCAACGCGATGGCAACCCCAATCGCAACCGGCGCACTCAAACCGAAAACCGCGGTGCTGCTGGCAGCAGTGCTCAACCTCATCGGCGCATTTCTGTCGACCGAAGTAGCCAAGACCATTTCGGGCGGGCTCATCAACGAGGGCGATGGGGGAGTGCTGATCAGCCCAGAAATGGTGTTTGCCGGCCTCATCGGTGCCATCGTCTGGAACATGCTCACCTGGTTGTATGGTTTGCCCTCGAGCTCGTCACACGCGCTCTTTGGTGGGCTAATCGGAGCAGCCCTTGTCGGTGCCGGCTTTAGCGCAATCAACGGTGGTGTCTTTTTATCGAAGGTACTCATACCTGCCATTGCCGCGCCGCTCACCGCAGGTATCGTGGCATTCACCGCGACCAAAATCGCATATGCGATCACTCGCCGACATGACGGCAAGAAAGACGGTCGAGGCCGGTTTCGCTATGCCCAGATTGCTTCTTCATCGCTGATCGCTCTGGCACACGGAACGAACGACGCGCAAAAAACGATGGGCGTCATCACGCTGACACTCGTTGCAGCGAATATGCAAGAACCAGGCACCGGCCCTGCGTTCTGGGTGATTGTGGCGTGTGCCGTGGCTATCGCAGTTGGCACCTACTCGGGCGGGTGGCGCATCATCCGCACGCTTGGGGCAGGCCTGACCGACGTGAAGCCCGCCCAAGGCTTTGCGGCAGAAACCTCAACAGCCGCGACGATTCTGGCATCGAGCCACCTCGGTTTCGCGCTTTCGACCACTCAAGTCGCCTCGGGATCAGTGATTGGCTCGGGCCTAGGCCGCAGAGGCGCTGAAGTACGCTGGCGCACTGTGGGCAGAATCGCTTCAGGCTGGTTGTTCACCTTGCCGGCTGCTGGCGCCGTTGGAGCCCTTGCCGCGCTCATCGCCCACCTTGGCATGATCGGCATCATCATCGATACGCTACTCGGGCTTGGCGTTATCGGCTTTATCTTCTGGCGTTCGCGTCGCAACCGTGTCGACTCGTCGAACGCCATCGCCGTGCCAGACGTCGCCGAATCAGGGTATGCGGTGCGCATCAGCGGCCGACGTGTGCGCAAGGTTTCAACGAAGACGGGCACGGTGCCGCCGCTGACCGCTGTTGCCCAGTCTGCCGTTCGTGATGACAAAGCAGCCCGCGAAGCAGAACGGCGAGCGCGTGCCGAACGTGAGGCCGCTGAACGAGCGGCCCGCAAAGCCGCAAAGAAGGCGAAGAGAAACGGGGGTGCACGATGATTGAATGGATCGCGTTTCTCATCGTATTTGCGGCCTCTCTCTCCGCTGCAGCAGTAGTGGTCACGCTGTACTCCCTGGGCATTCGATTTCTCGCGACGCCAGCGCCCAAGACGCGCCGAGCCGACGGCACTTTCGAACCCGACGGCCCCTCACGCGATGACGAAGACGATGATGTTGACGATGCGGGCCGCCCGCGCTGGGCAACGGTCGCGGCATATGCGTGCTTTGGCATGTCAGCCGTGTGCGTGCTCGTCGGCATTTATTTGATTGTGCCAGCACTCCACGGCTAGCGCCGTGTCGTGCTGCCTGTATTGATACGGCGCCGTGTGCGCCGGTTTCACTCGGTAGGCTGAAGCCATGAGTGAATCGGCCATCACCACGATTGTCACCGGGCTGCGCCACAGCTTCATACAGGGCGTGACCAGGCCAGAAAAGTGGCGCCGTCGCCAACTGCAGCAATTGCGACGCATGCTCATTGAGTGCGAGGCCGACCTCGAGCAGGCACTCTATGACGATCTGCGCAAAGCGCCGCTCGAAGCACAACTCACTGAGATCGGTTTTCTTGTCGGCGAAGTCGACGATGCGCTCGCTCAGCTCTCGAAATGGATGCGGCCGCGCAGGGTCGCGACGCCACTCGCCCTACAGCCCGCAACGGCGAAGGTGGTGCGTGAGCCACTCGGCGTCGCGCTCATCATCGCACCCTGGAACTATCCGCTCATGCTCGCGCTCTCACCGCTCATCGGTGCGCTGAGCGCGGGCAACGCCGCTGTCGTGAAACCGAGCGAACTCGCCCCGGCGACGAGCCGCGCCCTAGCTTTGCTGCTGCCCGAGTACCTCGACCGGCGGGCGGTCACCGTCATAGAAGGCGGCGTGCCAGAGACCACCGAGTTGCTGCACCAACGCTTTGACCACATTTTCTACACCGGCGGAGGGCGGGTCGCCCGCATCGTTTCAGCGGCCGCCGCTGAACAACTCACCCCCGTTACTCTTGAACTTGGCGGTAAATCACCCGTCTACATCGATGGCACCGTGAACCTCGCCGAGGCCGCAAAACGCATCGCCTGGGCAAAATTTATGAACGCGGGTCAAACCTGTGTCGCACCCGACTACGTGCTCGGCACCCCCGAAGTGTTGGCCCGCCTCGCGCCTCAGCTCGCACATGCAGTCCATGAACTCGATGGCAGTGCGGTGCAGAGAAACCCCGACTATGGGCGCATCATCAACGACTCGCAGTTCTCGCGACTGGTGAGCTACTTAGATGATGGCGAGATTGTCACCGGCGGCTCACACGACGCTGCGACACGGTACATTGCGCCGACCGTGCTCGCCCGCGTGCACCGTGATGCTGCCGTCATGCGTGAAGAAATCTTCGGCCCGATTCTGCCGCTCATCGAAGTGCAAGACCTTGACGACGCACTCAGCTTCGTGACCGGCCGTGACAAACCCCTGGCTGCCTACATCTTCAGCGACGCGCACACAACGAAACAGCGTTGGCAGAACGAAACGAGCTCAGGTGCCCTGACGTTTGGGGCTCCGGTGCTGCACCTGTCGGTGCCCGGCCTGCCGTTCGGTGGCGTCGGCGCGAGCGGTCAAGGCGCCTACCACGGTGAGCGATCGTTTCTCACGTTCTCTCACGAGAAGGCAGTGCTGTCGAAACCGTTGCAGCCAGACACGCTTGCCGCGACGATCATGCCGCCATTCACGAAGACAAAAGAGAAGATTGTGCGGGGCGTGCTCGGTCGACTGCGATAGTCAGGCTGCGGCGAAGGTTGCGGCCAGCTGCAGGTTGCCCGCACCAGTAGTTCGTACTCGCTCAAGGCCCTGCCACCGTGCAGCACGGGCAAGCAGCGACGTCGCGATCTCGGCCGTGTGTGCCGGTGCCTTCGGCTCTTGCCACGCGGCTTGCACGAGCAGTTCATTGCCTGCGCGGTCGGCTTTCAAATCAATGCGTCCCACAAGCTTGCCACCCACGAGCAGTGGCAGACAGTAGTAGCCGTAGGTGCGCTTGGCCTTCGGTGTGTAGATCTCGATGCGATAGTGAAAATCGAACATGCGCTCAGCGCGAGGCCGATACCAGGTCACCGGGTCGAACGGCGTGAGCAGCGCATTCGGGGCGAGACGAGACGGCAGCTTCGCATCACGGTGCACCCACGCATTGGGGCGAGCGCGTGACTCGCTTACTGCCACGGGGTTCGCACTCCAGCCGCGCACATGCACCGGCACCAACACGCCCTGCTCTTCAAGCGCCTGCACGGCACCTCGCGCCTCACGGGTCTTGAGTCGGTGGTAGTCCGCTAAATCAGCGAGGGTGGCCACGCCGAGCGCTCGCGCAGCGAGTGCAACGAGGGCGCGCTGTGCATCCGCGCGCGGCACCTCGACGAGAGCAGCACTGGGCAGCGTCTCACTCGCGAGCGCATAGCGCCGTTCGAAACGTTCACGACCGGCCGACACCACCTCGCCCGTCGCAAACAAAATCTCCACCGCGCGTTTCGTGTCACTCCAGTCCCACCACGGCCCACGCTGCCGCCCGCGAGCTGGCTCAAACTCGCGCACCAACTGTGGGCCGCCGTCTGCCAATACCGCACGCACCCGACCCAGCTCAGGCCGTAGTGCCTCCGCGCGAGCGGCATAACGATGCGCAAAATCGCGCATGCGCCAGGCAAAGAGCGGGCGATCCTCGACCCGAATAAACGCAGCCTCATGCGCCCAATACTCGGTGTAATCGCCGCTTTGAAACAACAGATCGTCGAGCAGGGCAGGGTCATACTCGCCGTGCCGCGAAAAGACCGGCAGGTAATGCGAACGTGCAAACACGTTGACGGAATCGATCTGCAACACATGCAACCGGTCGAGCGCTGGGCCAAACGGGTTCTGCCTCGTAAGCCTCGCGGTGGCCGAAAACCCCTGTGCCGCGAGTGCCATTCGTCGCGCTTCAGCCGCGCTCAGTTCGAATGACGCGGGTGGGCGAGCCGAGGCGAGCATACTTCGATGTTAGTGGCCTCTCGCTAGTATGAATTCGTGGAAGAGCAGTCGCAAGAGATCGAGCCGGTGAATGATGCCGCCGTTGAACTGCCGCTTGGCGTGAGAATCGCTGCGGCGTGGTCGTGGCGGCTGATCGTGATCGGTGTGGCGATCGCAGCCCTCGTCTGGGTGATCGTGCAAGTGCGAATCATCGTGATTCCAGTGATTATTGCGTTGCTGCTCTCGGCGCTGCTCTATCCGATCGTGCACTTCTTTGAGCGGCGCAGGTGGCCACGGTCGCTCGGGGTGCTCACGGCGCTGCTCACGCTGATTGCGGCGGTGTTTGTACTGGTATGGCTCATCGTGAGCCAGCTGCGGGCAGGCTTCGGTGACATTGCCAGGCGCTCGGCCAAGGCCTGGGACGATTTTCTGTTGTGGATTGAATCGGCGCCATTCGGGTTAAGTGCCGAACAAGTCGACAGCTTCATGAGTCAGATCTGGAAGACGATTGAAGATCACCAGGGCCAAATCTGGAGCGGTGCGCTCGCCGTCACGACCACCGCTACACAGGTGATTGCGGGAGCTCTACTGACGCTCTTTGCGTTGATCTTCTTGTTGATCGACGGCAAACGCATCTGGTATTGGGTGCTCGGGTTCTTGCCGAAACGTGCCCACGCGCCAGTCGATGCTGCGGGCAACCATGGGTGGATGTCGGTTGGACAATACGCCCGCGTGCAGGTGCTCGTAGCGTTTATCGACGCGGTCGGCATCGGCCTGGGCGCCGTGCTGCTTGGGGTGCCGTTGCCGATTCCGATCGCCATCTTGGTGTTTCTCGGGTCGTTTATTCCGTTCTTGGGCGCGATCAGCACCGGTGCGCTTGCCGTGTTTGTTGCGCTCGTCTACAACGGCCCGCTCAACGCACTCATCATGCTTGGTGTCGTGATCTTGGTGAATCAGCTCGAGGGGCACGTCTTGCAGCCGCTCGTGATGGGCACCGCGGTGCGCGTGCACCCGCTCGGGGTGGTGCTGGTAGTGTCTGCAGGTGCCTTGCTCGCTGGTATTCCCGGCGCGTTGTTTGCGGTGCCGCTGGCCGCTGCGGCGAGCGCTATGGTGAACGCGTTCGTCGAGAAGAAGTGGGACCCAGATATCGACCCGGTCGCTGAGTATCACCGGCAAGACCAAACACAGCGAGAAATTAAACACCGCACGCGCAACGTCGCCCGCATCGGGCGCAAAGGAGGAACCGCATGAGCGTCACACAGCAACCGGCAGCTGATGAGTTGACGCTTGAGGGTTTCGAGCGAACGCTTGAGATAGTGCACCGCGTGACCCGCCCGACTCCGCTTGAGACGTCGCGCTACCTGGCTGAGTTGAGTGGCGCACCCAAGGTGTATCTGAAGTGTGAGAACCTGCAGCGCACCGGTGCGTACAAGCTGCGCGGCGCATACAACCGTTTGTTGCAGCTCACCCCAGAAGAGCGTGCTCGGGGTGTGGTCGCTGCCTCGGCGGGCAATCACGCTCAGGGCGTCGCGTT